>NZ_JEYB01000030.1:0-44458 GCF_000582255.1 Acinetobacter sp. 1566109
GGAAACGAGACTCGAACTCGCGACCCCAACCTTGGCAAGGTTATGCTCTACCAACTGAGCTATTCCCGCGTGCCGCTTATAATACATTAAGCAAAACAAGGGTCAACAACTTTATGCAAATAATTATGCTGATTGCATAAAATAAAAACAGAAATGAGCATTTAGAGTTATTTTTATTGATAAGTTGCCGAATAAATAGACATTTTGTTTGAAGTCAAAGCGTACAAGAGCAACTTTTGTTTGTGTGTAGACAGGGTATACTAGGTCTAAATATACGAAT
Source organism: Acinetobacter sp. 1566109 (assembly GCF_000582255.1). Lineage (NCBI taxonomy): Bacteria > Pseudomonadati > Pseudomonadota > Gammaproteobacteria > Moraxellales > Moraxellaceae > Acinetobacter > Acinetobacter sp. 1566109. The sequence goes on from NZ_JEYB01000030.1 coordinate 281, forward strand.
AATCGTAAAAGGAAAAGCTATGAGCCTTGAACAACAGTTGATTGAACGGTTACAAACCCTTGCACCTAGCCATTTGGAAGTCATTAATGAGTCTGCTGGCCACGGTGGATATTTTCCAGGTAAAGAATCACATTTTAAAGTGATTGTAGTGAGTGAAGAGTTTAACGGCTTGCGTTTGGTTCAACGTCATCAAAAAGTTTATGCCTTGGCTTCTGATTTAATGAATCCGGGACAAATCCATGCTTTAGCAATTCACGCTTATTTACCAAGTGAGTGGCAAGGTCAAGCGCCAGCGAGTCCAGAATGTGCACATGCACCTAAGAGCTAAGGGCTTAGTTTATGGACGCACATTTACTCACTAAAATTATTCATATGACTGCGGTAGCAGCCGCACTTATGGTTTTTGTATTACGCGCTTCTACACTGTTTATTGGTGTACAAGGTCAACAACCTAACCCAGCAGGGCGTAAAGTGTTAGTTGCTTTACAGCATTTGTCATTTACTGTGGTTTTTATTACTGGCGCAATTTTACTGGTGATGAAGAACTTTCAGGTCCAGCCGTGGTTTTACGCTAAAATTATCTTATTTTTAGTGCTCTTATCATCATTAATGAAAGCCTTTAAAAAGGATGACACTATTTTATTAGCCCAGCGCCGTGCGGGTTTGGTTATTAGTGCAATCGCATTTGTTGCCATTATTATTTTGGTCATCGTGAAACCGGTTTTTGCTTAATTGTTCTACATTCTTTGCCTTTTTGCTTAAGCTCTAGGTTAAACTGCATACAGTAAAAAAATATGTAGAGGGAAACATGTTAACTCGTGTGGTGTTTAACCAAAAAGGCGGTGTAGGGAAATCAAGTATTACTGTAAATTTGGCTGCAATTAGTGCCAAACATGGCTTAAGGACCTTGGTGATCGACCTTGATCCTCAAGCCAACTCTAGCCAATACCTTTTAGGTGAAGAGGCAACATACGCTGCTGATAAAGCAGTTTTAGAACCAAATATTGAAAACTTCTTTGAAGATGTGCTGGGGAATAATCAACAAAAGGGTCTAATTGGTAATGCTATAGGCTCAATTTTAAAAGCCCCTCGTAATAAAGATCTCGACAGTTTTGTACACTCAACATCTTTTGCAAAACTAGATGTGCTTCCGGCTAGCCCTACGCTCGGTGCTCTTGAACATGCACTTGAAAGCAAACATAAAATTTATAAATTACGTGATTCAATTCAAAGCTTAATTGGACGATATGACCGCATTTATATTGATACACCACCAGCTTTTAACTTTTTTACCTTGTCTGCTTTAATTGCTGCAGATAAAGTTCTGATTCCTTTCGACTGTGATGTATTTTCAAAACGTGCGTTACAAACATTGATTGAAAATGTTCTCGAAACGCAAGATGATCATAATGACCGCTTGGAAATTGAGGGAATTGTGGTGAATCAGTTCCAGTCCCAAGCAAAACTACCGCGGGAAGTGGTTCAACAGTTAAAAGATGAAGGTTTACCTGTACTTAATAGCATGTTACCACCATCAATTTTAATGAAAGAATCACATCAGAAAAATTTACCTTTGGCTCACTTGGCGCCAGAACACAAATTGACTCAATCTTATGAGGCATTGTTCAGCGAAATTGAACCAAAACGATAAGAGAAAAATGATGAAAGGCTTATATCTTGTGCCTTTGGCAGCAGCCACTTTACTATTGGGCGCTTGTGCCACGACGGTAAAACCGACTTATGTGTCTCCGACACAATATCAATCTTTGAGTTGCCAACAACTACAAAGTGAATATAACCGTATTCAACAATATATCGACAATGGTGTACAGACTCCAAAAAGTACAGGTATGGGCGTTGGCGTTGGACTTGGTGGCGGCTGGGGACGAGGCGGTTGGGGATTCGGTCCATCCATCTCTGTCAACATGGGGCAATCTTCTTCAACCAAGAACACTGAACTTTCACGTGTAATGGGTCAACAAGAGGCAATTGTTCAGGCTGCTCAGTTTAAGAATTGTCCAATTATTGTTCGTAAAAAGGCGAAATAATAGTCAATTTTGAATCACAATATGCTAATTAAAGCATATTGTGATGAATAAAGTTTAGCAAAATGTTTCATAATAAAATCAATATAAATCAAAGGCTTTTTAAAAATATAACTTTAAAGTGGCTGTATTTTTTCTAGTCAATATACTCACTAAACTTGCTATATTTTGCCTATTTCGTTTAAGGTTGCCGCATCTTTATCAATGTGGAAACTTTATGATTGAAAGCTGGTTTTTTGTATTAGCAATGTTGGCTGTTTTGCTTATCCCTGGTCCGACAAATGCATTACTTGCAACCGCAGCTCACTCACAAGGTTTATCTAAAACATTCTGGCTTATTCCAATGCAATGGTTAGGCTATGCTTATGGCATCAGCTTTTGGGCCGTGTTTATTCATTTAGCAGCTCCAGTCTGGCCAGCGCTGCTACTCATTTTGCATATTACGAGTGTGTTATATGTATTCTGGATGGCATTCCGTTTATGGAAAACCACACATTTACAACAGTTTAGCCAGAACCATCGCAATATTCGCCCACGTCAACTATTCTTCTCAACTTTAAAAAATCCTAAGTCCTTACTGTTTGCAGCTGGTATTTTCCCAGCTGAAACATGGAATTCGCCAGAAAATTTTCTTATGGTCTTTGCTGCTTTTACTTTGACCCTTATTCCTGCTGCGAGTTTCTGGATGATTTTTGGACGTGCTTTATTAACGGGTTCAATGCAGAAAATAAAAGCCGATCATTTATATAAAGGATCGGCCATGTTACTTATTTTGTGTATGCTTCCGGTGGTATTTCGTTTCTTCTAAAGGAACCCTTAAACGTTAGCTTTACGGTTCTTTAATTTTTCGCGGATAAATCCAATAATACCTGGTAGAACACTAATAATAATGATGCCGAAAATAAGATGGGTAAAGTTATCTTTTACAACTGGCATATTTCCAAATAGATAACCTAAGGTTACAAAAGAAGCCACCCAACAGAATGCTCCAATTAGGTTGTATGTCAGGAAAAACTTATAATTCATACTACCAGCACCGGCAACAAAAGGGGCGAAGGTGCGGGCAAATGGAATAAAACGAGCAAAAATAATTGTTTTGCCACCGTGACGGGCAAAGAATTCTTGAGTTTTAGTTAAATGCTGTTTGTTAATGAGTCGGGAATTCATTTCAAACACACGTGGACCGATAAAACGACCAATATGATAGTTCACAGTGTCGCCTAAAACTGCTGCAATAAAAAGTAGAGTACCCAGTAACCATGGATCCATCTTACCCGTAGATGCCGCTAAAGCACCTGCTGCAAACAATAAACTATCTCCCGGTAAGAACGGCATGACCACTAGACCGGTTTCGACAAAAATAATTAAAAATAAAATGCCATAAATCCAGACTCCGTAATTTGTAATAAATTCGGCGAGATGCTGGTCAACGTGTAGAATAAAATCAAGAAGTTCCATGAGATGACTAAGTGGTAAACCGTGCTCAAATCGTAGCAGTGAGCCTATCGAAAGTCAGTATAAAACATCAAAAATATACAAATTGATCATCCTATTTGTGCAACGATATATATGGATTTTGAGTATTTAATTATCAATGTCCCAAACCTAGAATGAGTTCATCAACAAATAAGCATTTAAATAAAGGTGGCTGTATGTTTAATCCAAATGTGGTGGTCAAAAATATCGTAACGCAACCAGGCGCGGACAGTTTCATTAGCCTTGTTGCTCGTCTTCTTATCGCTTACATCTTTCTTGTTGCTGGTTGGGGGAAAATTACCGGTTATGCAGCAACTGTAGGTTATATGGAAGCTATGGGTGTTCCAGGTGGAATTCTACCATTAGTCATTTTGGTTGAGTTCGGTGGTGGTTTAGCTTTGTTATTTGGTTTCCAAGCACGTTTTGCAGCTTTTGGTCTAGGAATCTTTAGTATCTTGACTGCATTCTTGTTTCACCAAGGTGGTGCTGATGCAGCAGCGCAATATAATAATGGCATCCATTTTATGAAAAACTTTGCAATGGCAGGTGGTTTGTTCTTCTTGATGCTTCATGGCGCTGGACGTATTAGCTTAGACCATGCAATTGAAAAATAATATTCAAGACAAAATAAAACCGGATGAGCAATTCATCCGGTTTTTTTATATTTAAAAATTAGAGCATAAACTGGATTTGTAATTCCCCAACAACAAAACCAAGTACTGCACCTACTGCAATGAGTGCCCACTCATCTTCTTTGAACGCGGGACGCAACATCCCTTCAAATTCGGATGGTGTTAATTTTTGCATACGTTCAATTAAAGTGCTGCGAATATTCATTGCATCTTCCGCATACGACTCAACATATTTCATCGTTTCTGGTAGCTGTTGCATAATACGTTCAGCAACCTGTGTTTTCATATTTTGGTATTTTTCGCCGCCAATTGCATAAACAACAAGTGGGCGAATCACACCTGCCTGCATATCAATTTCCTGTTTAACATGGCGGTTCACCAACTCAATTACACGCGCAGAGTGAGTACCTGAAAACAACTCTTCCATCATATGACGTGAAGTTAAAAGCTGTTTGGAAATTAAGGCTGCGTAGTCAGCTGCTACTTCATTTTGTCGTTTAATAAATAGACCTTGCCATGTATAGCCCAATATCTTTTTCGGATAGAGCGGTCTAAACATCATTTGTAGGGCAATCCAGTCACTAAAGAACCCTACAAATCCGCCAAACATCGGCAGCATCCAAGGGTATTTGCCTTGTGTGATAATCCAGCACAACATTTGGATTACACCAATTCCAAAACCGAATACAAAACCAACGTTACTGAAGAATTTAAATTCTTGTTTGCCTACACGCTTAAAAATATTGTTGAGTAGACGTTTATCTTTAAGCAAGTTGCTAATCACCAAATGCTTAATATCAAAATATCGATTTACGTCACGTTGCACTTCACTCATGATGTGCTCGACAATTTCCGGTGCTTTTGATTGCACTCTACGGATCAGTCTTTGGCGGGCAAACTCAGGCATACCTTCCCATAAACCGGGTTGATACTCTTGCGCGACTTCACGCGTAATATCTTCTGCTGCTGCCATTAATGGTTTTTCAATTTCTTTGGCAATACGCTTTGGGTCAAGGCGAGCAAAAATTTCTTCGGGTTTAATCAGCTTAGCTGTCATGAGTTCAACAGCAATGGTTGCCATTTTTTCAGCTTTACGAGGCACGATACCTTGCCAGCCAAAAAACGGTTTAATACCTTTAAATTCAAGTGGTGAGAACATCATTTGAATGGCAATCACTTTAGTGACATAGCCAATTAAACCACTCATGAAAGGAATAGAGACATACAACCAAAAATGTTGCTGGAAATCTGCAATCATAGTTTGAAGCATTGTTGTTCCTTAGATTTCTATTGATTTTGATATGGGGCAACAAGCCATAAAAAAACGGATAACTGTTCAAGGACAGACAAATATCGCTAATGGTATTTACCTTTCCATGGTAATGCCTGTTTTATCGGGTCATCTTAACATCAAATTCAAGACGATGTTGCATAGAATGTGATGAATTTATCAATGTGTATGAAGTTTTTAAGGGGTATACAGTATATTGATAAATATCAATAAATTTTAATTTACATTGATCAATCCCAATATAGAAATGATTCTGATATGAAAAAAATAAGATATATGATGATTTGCGGTGCGCCGAAGCGTGAAAAATGTTAAAATGGCGCGCTTAATTCTTTTGCCATTTAGTGGTTTGTCATGACTACCAATACTCAAATTACTGAAGATCGTATCCTGATCCTGGATTTCGGCTCTCAATATAGTCAGCTCATTGCACGTCGTGTACGTGAAGCTGGTGTTTACTCTGAAATGTATGCCTTTGATATGTCTGAAGAAGACATCCGTGCTTTTAAGCCAAACGGTATCATTTTATCAGGTGGACCTGAGAGTGTGCATGAAGAGGGCAGCCCGCGAGCACCGCAAGTGGTGTTTGAATTAGGCGTTCCAGTATTGGGTATTTGCTATGGTTTACAAACCATGTCTGAACAGTTAGGCGGTAAAGTTGAGCCGGGTACTGTACATGAGTTTGGTTATGCCGAAGTTGATATCGTTAAACGTGACCAACTTATTGGCAACTTACAAGACCGCGAAAACCAGTTACACGTTTGGATGAGCCACGGCGACAAAGTGAGCAAAATTCCAGAAGGTTTTACAATTACTGCAAGCACACCAAGCTGTCCAGTTGCTGCTGTAAGTGATGAAGCACGTGGTTTCTATGGCGTGCAATTCCATCCAGAAGTAACGCACACGGCAAAAGGTGAAGAGTTACTTGCAAACTTCGTTCATAAAATTTGTGGATGTGGTGGCCTTTGGACACCTGAACACATTATCGATTTACGTGTAGAACAATTACGTGAACAAATCGGTAATGAAAAGGTTCTTTTGGGTCTTTCTGGTGGTGTTGACTCATCTGTTGTTGCTGCACTTTTGCACAAAGCAATTGGCGATCAGTTAACATGTGTATTTGTTGATAACGGTTTACTTCGTTTAAACGAAGGTGACCAAGTGATGCAAATGTTTGCCGAAAACATGGGTATCCGTGTAATTCGTGCAGATGCTGAACAACGTTTCTTAAATGCATTGGCTGGTGAAGTTGATCCAGAGAAAAAACGTAAGATCATTGGCCGTGAATTTATCGAAGTATTTGCTGAAGAAGCACGTAAACTTGATGGCGTGAAATTCTTGGCGCAAGGTACGATTTACCCAGACGTAATTGAATCTGCTGCAAGCAAACAAGGTAAAGCACACGTTATTAAATCTCACCACAATGTGGGTGGTTTACCAGACGATTTAGCATTTGAATTGGTTGAACCTTTACGTGACTTGTTTAAAGATGAAGTACGTAAATTAGGTACTACACTTGGTTTACCGCATAGCATGATCTACCGTCATCCATTCCCAGGCCCTGGTTTAGGCGTTCGTATTTTGGGTGAAGTGAAAAAAGAATATGCAGATATTCTTCGTCTTGCTGATGACATCTTCATGCAAGAGCTTCGTGACAGTGGTTGGTATGATAAAACTGCTCAAGCGTTTGCTGTGTTCCAACCTGTTAAGTCAGTTGGTGTAGTAGGTGATGGCCGTCGTTATGCTTGGGTGATTGCACTTCGTGCGGTTGAAACAGTTGACTTTATGACAGCTCGTTTTGCACATTTACCATACGAATTGGTTGATAAAATCTCAACGCGTATTATGAATGAAATCAAAGATGTATCACGTGTTGTATATGACGTGTCATCTAAACCACCAGCAACGATTGAGTGGGAATAATTAAATGAAAAGGCAGGATTTAATCCTGCCTTTTTTATGTCTATTGATAAAAGCATTATTTATGTTTATCGATATACTGGTGACTAGTAATAAAAAAAATACTTTGATTTGAACCAAAACGTTCTACTGATTTCTCAAAAACCATTCCAACACGTTCTAGTAATTTGATTGATGCTTTGTTCTGTGTTTGAGTTTCAGCTATTACTTTCTTAAGATTTAACTCATTAAATGAATAATTTAAAACAAATTCAAGTGCTTGAGTTGCATATCCATATCCCATATATTCTGGCAGCAATTCATACGATACTTCGATATCTGAGCCGTCATGATGAGTATCCAGAGATATAATTCCTAGAAAATTATGATCAGTAGAAGATCGAATTGCCCAAATAGGTAATTTACTTGGAGTATTAATATCAGTATGTGCTCGCGTTTGAGCCAGAGATACTTCCAGGGGTCCACCTAAATACTTTCTAGTCGTATCATTTGTATAAAGTCTAACTAAATTAGAGACATCTGCTAATGTTAAATCGCTTAAATAACACAAGTGCATATTATTTATGATTAAAAAGAAAAATTAACATATTACATTTTATAAGAAATTCATCCTAAATATTATTTTCTTTCGTCAGCTTAAACTTCTTCTCAGAAAACGAGCTAGTAAGATGCTTAAGCACTCTTTTTTATTGCTTAACTTTTAAAGCTAAAAATTAATCCTAATAAATATCAATACAATAGTTCGTATTCTATTACTTATACTTGATAAAAGATATATTAAGATATATCTTAATATGCATAAATTAAACATATTAGAGAATCTTTAAAGATGAAACAACAATCAGAACATCATCATACTGAGCACAATGAACATCACCACGGACATCACCGTTCAGGTCGCCGTGGAAGACTTTTTGAAGCGGGACGTATGAAACTTCTGGTACTCCACCTTATTCAGCAAAGTCCTAAGCATGGTTATGAAATTATAAAAGAAATAAGTGATTTGGTCGGTGATGGCTATACGCCTAGTGCGGGAACAATTTATCCGACTTTAACCAGTCTGGAAGAAATGAACCTAATTAACTTGTTAGATATAGAGCGCAAGCAATATCAAATTACGGAGTTTGGTGAGGCTTATTTAACTGAACAAAAAGATAAGTTAAATGCACTATTAGAAAAATTACGTTTAAGACGTGAAATTCACAGTAATGATCAATTAATTGAAATTCACCGCGCCATGGAAAACTTAAAGACGGCTTTACGTTTGAAACTCAATACAACTGATTTGCAGCGAGAGCAGATCTATCAAATTGCCGAAAAAATTGATCAGGCTGCGGTTGCAATCGGGCGCCTATAAGTTGAGATAAGCCATGCTAGAGCTACAGCAAAAAATCAAAGAAGCGGGCTTAAAAGTCACTCATCCAAGACTTGTTGTTTTATCTTTAATTCAGGAGCAAGCGGAAGATTTAACGGTTAAACAGATTTATCAAAAGCTCTATACCCAAAAACAGAAGTTGAGCTTGGCAACAGTTTATCGGGTGGTCAGTGATTTGGAAGGAGCAGGCTTAATCTCAAATACTCAATTTCAACGAGGTGAAGCCAAATTTAACTTATCAGGCTTAGCCAATAATCAACTTCTACAAATTTATTGTGCAGAGTTGACACAAGCGAAACAAGAACAATTTCTAGCTAGTTTGCAATCTGTATTTACTCAATTTCAAGTTGACTTGAAGCAGATTGAAATTATCTAAAACCATTAATTTTTAATAGAGAACTTATATATGAAACAGCATCAATATCACGTTACTGTACAACATTTAAAAGATGCCAAAGGCGAAGTTTCTAACTATACGGAAAGGCTCGAGTTCTATACCGGTAATCATGATGACATTTTTGAGATTGTTGAAAAGTTAAAGAACGCAGAATTTTTCGATGATCAAACTACGAAATCTTTTGGAGTTGGTCTAAAACTTTTTAGTGAAGTCATGTTGGAAAATCGGGACCATCCACTGTTTCAAGAGTTCTTTCCCCAGTTCGGGCAATTTATGAAAAATCTAAAACAGCTCGTTAAAACTCAATCATCTTAAGCTGCTTAAAGCAGCTTTAATTATTTTCTATTTTATAATTAAAAATCGATTGTCTCATTCATAAGACCCTGTGTATTACTAAAAGACTATATTGAATAATAAGTGTATTGTTAAGATCAGTATAACAACTCATTGCAAAAGCATAGGTAAAAGAGAGTAATATCATGAGCAATAATAACGATTACGATATTTCTGATTCAAAGGATTGTGAGAAATTTGCCAATCAATTCATTCAGGAATTTCCAATTCGCTCTGCTGAAATTGGACAGGGGACGGTGATTAAGCGGGCTTTACCTAGTCGACAAAAGCGAATGATTGGGGCGTGGTGTTTTCTGGATCATGCAGGCCCGGTAACGTTTCCTGCAGGTAATGGTTTAGATGTAGGCCCACACCCACATATTGGTTTGCAAACCTTCACGTGGATGATTGAAGGTACCATGATGCATACCGATAGTTTAGGTTCAAAGCAGTTAATTCGTCCTAAGCAAGTCAACTTGATGACAGCAGGGCATGGTATTTCTCATACTGAAGTTGCGCCTGATACAGAAACTCAAATGCACGCTGCACAGCTCTGGATTGCTTTACCTGACCATAAGCGCAATATGGATCCGAAATTTGAACATTATCCTGAGTTGCCTGTTTTTGAAAAAGACGGTTTAGAATTTACCGTGCTCGTGGGTGAATACTTGGCAACTACTTCTCCAGTTGTGGTGCATACACCGTTAGTAGGTGTGGACCTTATTGCTACCCAGGATACTAAGACACGTATTCCACTAAATCCTGAGTTTGAATATGGCTTCATGGCATTAGATGGCGTTGCTCATGTGAATGGTCATGAACTCACTGCTGACAATATGGTTGTATTGGATACTGGATTGAGTGAAATTGAGATTGAAATCAAAAAAGGTAACCGTGTGCTGTTAATTGGCGGTGAACCGTTTGAAACTCCAATTTTGCTATGGTGGAACTTTGTTGCACGTACTATGGATGATTTAAAAGAAGCACGTGAACAGTGGATTAATCATGATGTACGTTTTGGCGAAATACCAGATTATGTTGGTGCACGTTTAGAGGCCCCAGTTCTTCCAGATCAAATGAGAGCATCAAAATGACAGTAGTAATCGCGAGTAGTAAGGCAAAACCTCTTGCCGAACAGTGGAAAGGTGAAATTATCAGTGGCCGTCATCAATACTTTTGTGATGAACCGGAAAAGTTAGAAGGACATGATCAGGGGCCAGCCCCTTATGATTTGCTAACTGGAAGTCTGGCAGCTTGTACACTCATTACTTTAAGAATGTATGCGAAACATAAAGATTATGATTTTGGTGAGTTCTCGGTTGAAATTGATTTTCATAGCAATCGTGAGCATGAAGAACATATCGAGCGTCGTATTGTTTTTAATGAGCTGCCAAGCGAAGAGCTTCAACAGAAAATTTTAACGGTATGCAGTAAAACGCCAGTAACTAAAACTTTGTTACGTAGTTTAGACATTCATACTGTGCTTGTTACAGCATAAAAATGCTATTTTGTTGAGGTGGATGACTTTATATCCATCCCACAAATGGAATAAAACAGCATGTTCACATGCTGTTTTTTATGTAAAAAAGAAAAATAAAAGTAGGCAATAACATGATTAGTGTACACCACCTGGAATGTTCGCGATCGTTTCGGATTTTATGGGCTTTAGAAGAGTTAGGCTTAGATTATGATATTCATTATTATCAACGCTTACCCAACTACTCAGCACCGGAAACGCTGAAATGTATCCATCCGCTCGGTAAGGCGCCGATTTTGACAGATGATGAGCAAGTCATTGCAGAATCCGCTGTCATTTTAGAGTATTTGCAGCAGCGCTATGATCAAAAACAGCAATTTAAACCTAAGCAAGCTCAGGATTTACAGCAGTATATTTACTGGATGCACTATGCTGAAGGTTCACTTATGCCGTTATTAGTGATGACTTTGGTTATGAATAACGTGAACAAACATGTACCTTGGTTAATTCAACCTGTAGCAAAGAAAATTACAGAAGGGGTGAAGGCCAATTTTGTTCGCCCGCGTATGAAAGATCATATTAGTTTTTTAGAAAACTACTTGTCTGAGCATGAGTATTTTGCAGGGGATTTTTCATTTGCCGATATTCAAATGAGCTTTCCATTAGAGGCTCTACAGTCCCGTCTTCAAGGCAAATATCCGCATATTCAAGCATTTTTGCATCGGATTCAGCAAAGACCAGCATTTCAAAAAGCAAGACAGAAAGGTTTGGGATCAAACGAAAGAAATTGTGCTGATATATAAAAGAAAAGGAACAAATATTTGTTCCTTTTTTATTACTTAATCTTTATTTGCGTTTAATTACGATAGAGTCAATGCCGCTATGCTGTAAGGTTTGCTGAGCAGCAAGAGCAGCTTCTTGGGTATCATATGGACCAGAAATAACACGGTACCAAGTCTTTCCATTTTCAGAGCTTTTAATTACATCAGCTGATAAGCCATTTAAAATGATCTCTGCACGTCGAGCATCTGCTTGATCTGGGTCAGCATAGCTACGGACTTGTAAAATATAATTTGGTTGTTGAGGTACAGTAGCTGTAGAGTCAGTATTGTCATCAGTATTAGCAACAGATTCTGATGCGGCAGGTTGAGCAGTACTAGGTGCTTCAACAATCATAGCAGTACCTTGGTTTTTACTTTCTGGAATAGCCTGTTCCGGAATAGGGGTAACTTGCTGTTGAGGTAATAAATCGTAAAAACGGTAATCTTTATTGGTTTCTTCTTCTTTGTAGTGGTCAGAAGTAATCTGGTTTTTTGAAGAAACAGGTTGCCACGGTTTCCAAAGCATGAGCACTACTGCGATACATAAGACCGCTAAAATAGCGACAAGTGTCCCTAACCATTTAGGAATTAAAGGCTTTTTAGGCTTATTAGGTCTTTCAGATACACCGCGTTGCGTTTTGCCAAACACGTGGATTATTCCTCTGTCTTTTGATTGTTTTATTTCGAGTTTAGTTCTCGTTTACTTTAAAACATCGCTTTGTATAGGTGAAGTCCTTACAAAGCGTTATTTCTTGCAACACGAAGGGGTATATGACTTTGCCAAATACCCCAACATGAACTTACATGGCTTCAGGTGCAGAAACACCGAGTAATTCTAAGCCATTACGCAGTACTTGTTGTACGTTGATTGAAAGTAATAAGCGTGCTTGTGTAAGTTCAGCGTCATCACTTAGAACTTTATGCTCATTGTACCAACCGTGGAATAGCGCAGCTAATTCTTTTAAGTAGTTACCTACTTGGTGTGGTTCATACGCATTAGCAGCACGTAATACAACGTCTGGATATGCAGCCAGTTTAGCAAGAATTTCAGTTTCTGCATCAAGTGACAAGCGCGCAGCATGTGAACGAGCTGCACTTACTTCAAATTGTAAGCCAGTGCTTGCTGCTTTTTCTAACATACGGCAAATACGTGCATGAGCATATTGAATATAATACACCGCATTATCTTTACTTTGTGACACAGCAAGGTCAAGATCAAAGTCAATGTGTTGTTCGCTCTTACGCATTACATAATAAAAACGGGCAGCATCGTTACCAACTTCTTTACGTAAGTCGCGTAAAGTCACGAACTGACCTGAACGAGATGACATTTGAACCATCTCACCACCGCGCCATAAACTTACGAACTGAACTAAAAGAACAGTTAATTTTTTCGAGTCATAACCCATTGCATCAATCGCAGCTTTTACGCGAGAGATATAACCGTGGTGGTCAGAACCCCAAATATCAACAAGGTCGGTATAACCACGTTGTAGTTTATTTAAGTGATATGCAATGTCAGATGCAAAGTAAGTCGTTTGACCATTACGGCGCTTAACAACACGGTCTTTTTCATCGCCAAATTCAGTCGATTTAAACCAGATGTTGCCATCTTTTTCATAAAGGAAACCACGTTGATCCAGTGTTTCCAACGCTTCGTCAATTTTTGCGCTAAGAGACGCTTCGCTAAACCATTGGTTGAAGGTTACGCCGAAGTCAGCAAGATCATCTTTAATATCATCTAAAATGGCATGAAGAGCTGCTTGATGGAATACGCGGTAGCCTTCACCTAATAATTGTTGTGAGTTGGCAATAAGACCATCAATGTGTTTTTCTTTGTCGCCAGATAATACGACTTTATTGCCTTCGCTATCGAGCTCATCTGCATATTGCACGTCTTCTGGCACATCTTTATAGACGTCTGCTACATCACGAACATATGCATTGTTATCTTTGTCGATAATGCTTTGAGCAATCTCTTTAACGTAGTCGCCTTGATATGCATTTTTAGGGAATACAAGGTTTTGCCCAAGTAATTCCAAATAACGTAAATAAGTAGAAGTCGCCAAAATATCCATTTGACGGCCAGCATCATTCACGTAGTACTCACGGTCAACTTTTGCACCTGTTGCTTCAAGTAAGTTTGCAACGGTCATACCATAGGCAGCACCACGACCATGACCTACGTGTAGGCTAGACGTCGGGTTGGCAGAAACGAATTCAACTTGAATCTTTTTAGCTGCATTTGATTGGCTGCGACCAAAGTCTTCTTTTTGAGCTTGAATCTGGTCAAGAATTGCAAAACGCTGGTCTGCATTTAAGAAGAAATTGATAAAACCAGGACCTGCGATTTCAGCTTTGCTGATGTCTGCAACTTCTGGTAGTGCTGCGAGAATTTTCTCAGCTAAATCGCGTGGTTTCATACCAGCAGCTTTAGAGCCGATCATGGCAATATTAGAAGCAAAGTCGCCATGGCTTCGGTCTTTGGTGCGCGTTAAATTGCTTGAATTATTCCAATCCGAAGGAAGCACACCTTCTTGCTGAAGGGTTTGCACTGCATGGTCGAGAGCTGCTTGTATTGCCGTATTCATATCAATCGAAAATAGATGTCGCAGAAAAACGTCAAATATAGCAAATTTCCTATGAGTTAGGGGAGTGCATTTAACGCTTTCATTTAATTTCTTTCTTGAAGTTTCATGGAACTATTTTTTTTGTAAATATTAAAAAATGAATGTGATTCAATTCTGAAAATACGTAAATACAGGCTTTCTAGGCAATATTTTTTAAATTATAAGGTAGTAAAACACTTGGTATTTTTTATGAAAATGTAAGCTAGTAAGAAAATATAAGATTTTAAGTCAGATATAGAGTTAATTAAGAATAATTTTAAAAAAGATGAAAAATGTAAGTAATTAATTTTTAATATTAATTTTGTTGTATGTTTTTTCTAAATAGTATTCAATTTCAATATCACGGTTTAAAATACCTATTTTGTATTAAATAGTCTTAAGCTTACACATACAACGAGCTTTAGAGAGTGCTGAAACTGTACTTTTCGGAGTTCTAAGCTGGAAAATGAGATAGGCAATGATATCAGGACACCCAAGTAAACACCCACTTTATATCCCTTATGCAGGCTATACACTTTTAGAGTTACCCCTTTTAAATAAAGGGTCCGCTTTCACTCAAGAAGAAAGAAGTAACTTTAACTTACACGGGTTACTTCCACATATTATTGAAACAATTGAAGAGCAAAGCCAACGCTCTTATCAGCAATATTGCGCTTTCAATGATGATATTAATAAGCACATCTATTTACGTAATATCCAAGATACCAACGAAACTCTGTTCTACCATTTAATTGAAAATCATCTTGAAGAGATGATGCCAATTATTTACACGCCAACCGTGGGTGAAGCATGTCAACGTTTCTCTGATATCTATCGCCGTCATCGTGGTGTTTTCATTTCATATCCAGATCGCGATGTGATTGATGATATTTTGCAAAACGTTAATAAAAATAATGTCAAAGTCATCGTGATTACAGATGGTGAACGTATTTTAGGCCTTGGTGACCAAGGCATTGGCGGCATGGGTATTCCAATTGGAAAACTTTCGCTTTATACCGCATGTGGTGGTATTAGCCCTGCATACACATTGCCAATCACAATCGATGTAGGGACGAATAACCCTCAATTATTAAATGACCCGATCTACATGGGATGGCGTCAACCACGTATTAGTGGTGATGAGTATTATGAATTTGTAGATATGGTGATTGAAGCTGTAAAACGTCGTTGGCCAAAAGCACTCATCCAGTTTGAAGATTTCGCACAAAAAAATGCGATGCCATTATTAGAAAAATATCGTGATAAAATTTGTTGTTTCAATGATGACATTCAAGGAACAGCAGCTGTTTCTGTTGGTAGTCTAATTGCTGCAAGCCGTGCAGCAGGTAAACAATTAAAAGATCAGAAAATTGCTTTCTTAGGTGCGGGTTCAGCGGGTTGTGGTATTGCGGAGCAAATCGTTGCACAAATGGTTTCAGAAGGTCTAACCGATGCTGAAGCACGTGCTCGTGTTTACATGGTAGATCGTTTTGGTTTGATCACTGAAAATCAGCCGAACCTATTAGACTTCCAGCGTAAATTAGCTCAGAAAGCTGAAGTAGTAGACCAATGGGGCAACATTGAAGAAGTAATTTCACTACTTGATGTTGTTAAAAATGCCAAGCCTACAGTGTTAATCGGTGTTTCTGGTCAGCCAGGCCTATTCACCGAAGAAATTATTAAGACCATGGCTGCCAATTGTGAACGACCAATTGTGATGCCGTTATCTAACCCGACTTCACGTGTGGAAGCTGTGCCGGCTGATATTGTGGAGTGGACTGAAGGTAAAGCATTAATTGCAACGGGTAGCCCATTTGCACCTGTAAATCATCACGGCAAGCTTTACAATATTTCGCAGTGCAATAACTCATACATCTTCCCTGGTATTGGTTTAGGTGTAGTAGCATCAGGCGCTAAACGCGTTACAGAAAACATGCTTATGGCATCAAGTAGTGCTTTAGCAGACTGTTCACCGTTGCTGAAAGATCCACAAGCTGACTTATTGCCACCTTTAGGCGAAATTCAACAAGTGTCTAAAGTGATTGCATTTGAAGTGGCAAAAGCTGCAATGGCAGACGGCGTGGCTGTAACCATTAGTGATGATTTACTTAAGCAGAAGATTGATCAATCGTTCTGGAAACCAGAATACCGTAAATATAAGCGTATTCCTTTCTAAAATATTGGACGTGTAAAAAAGGGAGTAAGATACTCCCTTTTTTATTAACTTAATTTGGCTATAAAGGCTTTTGAATCTCATAAAATAAAATAGATGATTCACCTTTTATAAATGCATATTATTAATCTATATTCATAAGTTTTTCTGTGTTTAATATTAGATATACTTGCTAGCTAATAGCTTTAATTAAGATGAGTTTTTTAAATAGCACAGAATTATGAGTACTTTTTCATGAAAAATATTTATATTTTAATTTTTATAGGCGCTTTAATGGCTTGTAGCGATAAAAGTCCAGATAAAACTCAACATGATGCTAATCATAAGTCAGATGTGGTGCAGATGGATAAAAATCAATCAGACTCTGCTGTAAGTGAAAAGAAAGAGAGTGCGGAGAAGGGGCTTAAAACAGCTGATCAAGTGGGGGAAATCTCTTGTTCAAATCCAAATATTACGCAATGGTATGGTTTTAATGAGAGTGTTGCTGAGCCTAAATGTGAAGTCGTAAAGAACTTTCAACTGTCAGCTTATAAGTGTGATATCTCTAAAAACGCCTTTGGTGAAAATAAAGACGCTATTTTGCTAGAAAATCAAGATAAACGAATTTTTGTTTATTCCACTTTTAAAGACTGTAATGAAATGCTTGAAATAAGAAATGCGAATGGGCCTTAAGTTTATATTTAAGAGTGATTTTTATTAATTTATAAAGGTAAAGATAATATTTTTGTAGAATGTCAAAGTACACGTTTTTTTCTTTGGTTTTAAATAAAAAAGTAGCTACCGTGGTGATAGCTACTTTTTAAAAAACTTAATCCTCTAAAATTTCTTCTAGCAATTCTTCACTTGGTGCAAAGTAATATGCGCCGTCTAGTGGTGTCACGAAGTGCAGTAAGCGGTCATGAATGCCATCCCCACTTGTACCAAACATACGCTTTAACATCGCATCAATAATGTTCAGGTCTTTGGTGTAGGCAATGAAGAATAGGCCTTGATCACCTCGACCATCACCCTAAGGTAAGCTGTGACGTAAAATTTCCATTTCTTCGCCTTCATCATCTTCAACGACAGTACGAGCGACATGGGCATTTTCCGGTTTAACATCATCATCTAATTCAATAGATTCAAGCTTGGTACGGCCCATGACATTTTCTTGTGCGTCGACTTTAAGTTTTTTCCATTTTTCCAAGTCGTGTGCATAGCGCTGCGCAAAGATGAAACTACCATCTGCAAATACTCCAGCACTTTCTGGGAGGAGGGCGGTTTCTGCGCGGTCGTCTGGAAATTGAGGATTTTCAGTACCATCTATAAAGCCAGTAATATCTCGACCATCGAAGTAACGGAAACAAACACGCTCATCCAGAACCTCAACTTTATCTTTAATGCCTTCAAAAAATGCTTGGCTTAAAGCAAAACAAATATCAGAACGCATACTGGCAATGTGGATAAGCACATCAGCTGGTACGACGGGCATGTTGAATGCACCATTTTCTGGTTCAAGTTGTTTAAAGCCAGCAGGAGATTGACTGTAAAGCTGTTTCCAAAGTTCTGGACCAAAAGCGACTGCTGTTTTAATTTGCGCGTCTGAATGCTGAGTAATGAGACGGTCACGTGTTTCGAATAAAGCTTAGAGTTGTTCTTTTAATTCAGCAATTGTTAGATCTTTTAAACGAAGAACAATAAAACGGGCATGATCAGATGGTAATGGCAAAATGACAGATTGAGCAGTCATTAGAAGATCTCTCCTCAATTATAATTTAGTATGAGTTTTAATTATTGTGCCTGATGCGAAGAGCTGTTAGTAGTCTATTTATTGATTTTATTGTTTGAATTATCGCCGCGATAGTTTTATAAAACGGTATAATTCCACTTTTATTGTCTATTTTCGCTATGTCTTTGCAAGTTTGGTTTGCTTATATGTTGGCCTGTTGGGTCATTAGTATTTCTCCGGGAGCAGGGGCTATTGCTTCTATGTCGAGCGGCTTAAATTATGGCTTTAGACATGGCTACTGGAATGCAATTGGCTTGCAAATCGCCTTGTTAATTCAAATCATGATTGTGGCGGCAGGTGTAGGCGTTTTATTTGCAACGACTCCATTAGCTTTTCAGGCTGTTAAGTGGTTTGGGGTGGCTTATTTGCTGTATTTAGCTTATTTGCAGTGGACTGCACCAGTAAAAGACATCGAAATTCAACACGAAAAAAAGGATAAATCTGTTTCTGCTCTGCTATTCAATGGCTTTGTGGTCAATATCAGTAACCCTAAAGCCATCGTATTTTTGTTGGCAGTTTTGCCTCAGTTCTTAGATTTAAGCAAACCCCAATGGATACAATATCTGATTATGGCAGCCACTATGGTTACGATTGATTTGATTGTAATGGCTGGATATACAGGGCTGGCTTCAAAAGTTTTAAGATTACTTCGTTCGCCTAAACAGCAAAAATATTTGAACCGTGGTTTTGCTGTCATGTTTAGTTGTGCGGCGTTATTACTCAGCACAGTTCATCAAGCGACCTGATTTAGGCTGCTTGAGTTTGGTTTTTGATTTTTTGAAGCATAAAAATAAGAGCAAAACTCAACGCCATACATAAAACAATACTGAGGCCAGTTGAGATATTAAGTGCTGCGCTTGACCATAGGCCAACACTGACACCGAGTTGAGCTAAAACAAAAGCCCAAATAACCATTTGCTTTGGTGAATGAGCGAGTAGTCGAGCGCTCAACGCTGGAATAACCAGTAAAGCACCCATTAAAAGTGAACCTACTGCACGTAAAGCTAATACTGTAAATAAGGCTAGCAGTAACATAAAAATGAGACGCTGCCATTTCGCATTTACCCCTTCACTAATCGCAATGTCTGGATCAATGGCAATTTGGATTTGAGGCTGCCAAAAGCGATAAAGAATTGCCAGTGATACTGCAATAATTAATGTGAAAACAGGTAGGTCTGGCCAATCAATACTTAATAAGTCACCAAACAAATAACTCAAAAGTTCTGGTCTTAAACTCGGAACATGTTGAATAAACAGAAGGCCACTACATAGTAAAGTTGCTGAGCATAAGGCAAGTAGAGCATCGTTTGGCAAGCGATTGTCATGCAGTGCCCATAAAATAGCGACTAATAAAATAGCCGTACCTGCCACGCCAAGCCAGAGAGGGAGGCTTAAGGCACCAGCAATTGCTACCCCAAGTAAGGTTCCATGTGCCATCGTGTCTGCAAAAAAAGACATACGTCTCCATAGCATGAGACAACCAAGTGGTGCGGTCAAAAAGACCAATAAGGTTCCCATAATCCATGCGGGCAACAATAATTGTAACCATTCCATCATGGCTTAAGCTTCCGGTTCTGGGTGAATGTGAGGTCTACTATTGTGAGGGCAGGGGTGTGCTGCATCACCATGTGCACAGTGGTCATGATGGTGCTGGTAAAAAACTCGCTGAGTGCCAAATATTGCCTGATACTCAGGATGCTGTTGAATATTCTCAGGTAAACCGCTGCAACATATATGCTTGTTTAAACAAACAACTCTATGCGTCCCTTGCATAACCCATTGTAGGTCATGTGAAACAATTAAAATGGCGCAACCATAACGCTCCGGCAGACTACGTACATATTCATAAAGCTCAGCTTCAGATTGAATATCTAGACCCTGCATCGGTTCATCAAGAACAAGAATATCTGGCTTCCTAAGTAAAGCACGTGCGAGCAACACACGTTGGCGCTCTCCACCAGAAAGCTGTTGTACTTTTGATTGTTGTAGCTTGGCAATACCAGTATCTTGAATAATTTCTTGGCGAAGGGCAGGGCTACATTTTTCAAGATCTAATAGATCTTGAACACGTAAAGGAAGACTATGAGAGGGATTAAACTTTTGAGGGACATAAGCCATTTTTAGTTTTTTATCGCTTATGACACGTCCGCTACTTGGTTTTAAAATTCCAAGTAGAACTTTAATTAAAGTCGACTTACCCGCACCATTTGGACCAATTAATGTCACAATTTCATTTTGATGCAGATCAAAATCGACTTTTTTTAATATATCCCGATCATCACGGTGAACAGAAACCTGTTCCAGTTGAATCAATACAGGATTTAGCGAGCTGTGCGGCACTGCTGGCATTTCCCCGAAATTTCAATAATGCTGTGTTGTGCTGTGAAATCATCTAAAGCTGCAAGTTGGTCGAGTTGTTGAGTCAGACCTTGTGAAGATGCTTCTTTAACAGTGTGACATTCGGTGCAAATTAAGAATGCAGCCTGATGTCCTTCACGTGGATGACAGCATGGAATATAAGCATTAATAGATGTTAAGCGATGAATTAGACCTTTTTCTAATAAGAAGTCTAAAGTTCTATAAACAGTTGGAGGAGCGGCAGGGCGATCGGTTTGACTTTTAATACGTGCTAATAAGTCGTACGCACCCATTGGGCCTGAAGCATTTAAAATGAGTTCAAGAACTTCTTTACGTAAAGGCGTAAGACGTGCGCCAACCGCAGAACATAAAGTTTCTGCTTCAGCTAAACGACTTGCGACATTATGGTGATCATGTACACCATGTAAAGAATCATGATGTTCATGCGTGCAAGAACTCATAGACATAACCTCAAATTTTTAATGGAATATTAGCATGAAGCGATGCTTCATTCGATTAATCTTAGGTATTTTTGTAACTTTGTTATATTATAACATGCTTCGAGCTATTACTAATTGATGGTCTGTCATGTTCCGCGTTTTTGTTTTCAGTATGTTCTCTTTAATGAGTACGTTAGGTTGGAGTCAGGGTTTGGTTGTCTCTACACACCCAATCTATTTGATTGCAAAAGAAATTACCAAAGGCGTTGAAGAGCCTCAGTTGTTGCTTCAAGGTCAAAGCGGGCATGACGTACAACTCACCCCAGCGCATCGTAAAGCAATCAATGATGCTTCTTTAGTGATCTGGTTAGGAAAAGCTCATGAAGCTCCTTTAAACAAATTGCTGAGTAACAATAAGAAAGCAATTTCTTTATTAGACAGTGGTATTCTTTCTGTTTTGCCACAGCGTAATACGCGTGGCGCTGCTTTACCAAATACTGTAGATACGCATGTCTGGTTAGAACCAAACAATGCAGTGCGGATTGGCTTTTTTATTGCGGCTTTGCGTTCACAGCAGCATCCTGAAAGTAAAGCGAAATATTGGAATAATGCCAATGTATTTGCTCGGAATATGTTACAGGCAGCTCAAGCTTATGATAGCTCAAGTAATGGAAAACCATATTGGTCTTATCATGATGCTTATCAGTATTTGGAACGCTCGCTTAATTTAAAGTTTGCAGGTGCTTTAACGGATGACCCGCATGTTGCGCCTACAGCGGCTCAAATTAAGTATCTTAATGATAATCGACCAAAACCTCAGATGTGTTTACTTGCAGAAAGTTTCACAACAAAAGGTCAATATCAGAAACTGGGCAGTATTACCTTCCAACCCGTTGATGAAAGTATGAATAATGAGGACGATTTTGTAACAGCATGGAAGAAACTGGCTATAAAAACCGATAAATGTGTATTAAATACGCAAAAGTAAGATAAAAAGTAAACAAAGGCTGACTGTAGCGTCAGCACCACCTGTCACGAAAAACCCCGACTAAAGTCGGGAAAAGATTGCATGTTCAGGGGTGTAACTCTATAATGCCTGCGATTAAAAGCGATCATCAGCTAAACTTGTCAAGCATTTATGCTGTGAGTGGATAAATAATGAGCCAAACTAGTCGCTTGATTGACCGACGATTAGCAAAAGCTTTGGTCTTCTTACAAGCATGCATGATCCCTGTTTCCGCACTTGTGGCGTGGAGCATAAAAGACATGACAGCAGCATTAAGTGCGGCACTTGGTGCATTGGTCTGCTGGCTTGCTACCAGTTATTTTGCGTGGCAATCCTTCAGAACAGCAGGTGCGAGAGCATCGAAACAAGTGCTGTCTAACATGTATAGGGGCATGTTAGGCAAATTTGCAATCATGATCGTTGGATTTATTTTGATTTTGAGCAATGTTAAACCTTTATCACCGTTAGCATTGCTGTTTGGTTTTATCCTCGTTCAAATGATGTCGTGGGTTGCTCCTTTTTGGGTTTCACGTCTACAAAAACGAGTATAGAAACAAGAAGAATTGAAGATTTTTTGGAGGGTGGCGAGATATCGACAGTACGCCGATGTTCGTTTCCCTTCTTTTTAGTAATTGACATTGACCAGGTGTGATTTATGGCTGCTGAAGAACATGCCCTCACTTCGACAGAGTATATCAAGCATCACTTGACCAATATGACCTATGGCAAAATGCCAGACGGTACATGGAAATTGGCTGAGACTGCTGAAGAAGCTCATTCGATGGGGTTCACTGCAATTCACTTGGATTCAATGGGTTGGTCAATTGGCCTTGGTGTGATTTTCTGTTTGTTGTTTTGGATGGTTGCGAAAACTGCGAAAGCTGGCGTTCCAACAAAATTCCAATCTGCAATTGAAATGATCATTGAGTTTGTTGACTCAAGTGTCCGTGATACTTTTCATGGCAAATCACGTTTAATCGCTCCACTTGCACTCACTATTTTCGTGTGGATTTTCCTCATGAACTTAATGGACTTGATTCCAGTTGACTGGATTCCTCAAGTTGCTGCATTTGTTGGTGCTAACGTATTTGGTATGGACCCTCACCACGTTTACTTCAAGATCGTTCCATCTACAGATCCAAACATTACCCTTGGTATGTCTTTATCTGTATTTGTTCTTATCTTGTTCTACAGCATCCGCGAGAAGGGTGTTGGCGGTTTCGTAGGCGAGTTGGCACTTAACCCATTTAACCCAAGTAATCCAGTTGCAAAAGCGTTGCTTATTCCAGTGAACTTGATTTTGGAATTGGTAACATTCCTTGCTCGTCCTATTTCATTGGCTCTCCGACTATTCGGTAACATGTATGCCGGTGAGTTAATCTTTATCCTGATCGCATTATTGCCGTTCTGGATTCAATGGGCGTTATCTGTGCCTTGGGCGATCTTCCACATTCTTGTAATCACGTTGCAGGCATTCATCTTTATGATGCTTACCATCGTTTACTTGAGCATGGCAAGCGAAAAACATTAATGGTATTGCCTAACTATCAAATGATGGTTGGGCTGAATTTTTTTAATTTAATTTGGTAATAACCTAACCTCTGAGGAATTTTTCATGGAACTCACTTTAGGTCTAGTTGCAATTGCATCTGCTATCTTGATCGCTTTCGGTGCTTTGGGTACTGCGATTGGTTTTGGTCTTTTGGGTGGTCGCTTTTTAGAAGCTGTAGCTCGTCAACCAGAATTAGCTCCACAACTTCAAACTCGTATGTTCTTAATCGCGGGTCTTCTTGATGCTGTGCCTATGATCGGTGTTGGTATTGGCTTGTTCTTCATCTTCGCTAATCCATTTGTAGGTTAATCAGCTTAATTCCTAAATCCACTATTTGAGGAATTGCAATGAATATCAACCTCACATTGATTGGTCAAGCGATTGCGTTTGCGTTTTTTGTCGCATTCTGCATGAAGTTTGTTTGGCCACCACTAATCAATGCGATTAGTGAGCGTCAGCGTAAAATCGCTGATGGCTTAAATGCAGCAGAAAAAGCGAAAGCTGATCTTGCCGATGCACAAGCGCAAGTGAAGCAAGAGCTTGATGCAGCTAAAGCACAAGCGGCTCAATTGATCGAACAAGCGAACCGTCGTGCAGCGCAATTGATCGAAGAAGCTCGTACTCAAGCTGCGGCTGAAGGTGAGCGTATTCGTCAACAAGCTAAAGAAGTTGTTGATCAAGAGATCAATTCTGCTCGCGAAGAATTACGTCAACAAGTAGCTGCCTTGGCAGTGACTGGTGCAGAAAAGATCCTGAACCAACAAGTTGATGCAGAAGCTCATAACGCCATGCTGTCTCAGCTGGCTGCTAAACTTTAAGCGAGGCGAATTATGGCTGAACTCTTGACGTTGGCACGTCCGTATGCCAAAGCAGCATTTGCTTATGCTTCTGAGCAAGGTGCAACAGACAATTGGTCGAATGCGTTACAAGTGCTCAGTGCTGCGGTGCAAGACGAAGCATTTTCCGCTTATTTAAATCGCCCTGAACTTACTCCTGCGGAGCAAGTGAAGCTTTTTGCTAAAGTTTTAGGTGAAGATCAATCTCAAGCAGTGTCTAACTTTTTGACACTTCTTGCAGATAACGATCGATTAGTGTTGTTACCTGAAATTGCAGCAGAATATGAACAGCTTAAATCACAGAATAACAATACGGTTGATGTCGTGATTGAATCGGCGTTTCCGTTAACTTCTGTTCAGGAACAATTGCTTGCACATGCGTTAGAAAAACGCTTCAAGGCAGCAGTTAATGTTTCTGTCGAAGTTAATCCTGCTTTGATTGCAGGTGTGGTTATTCGTGCAGGCGATCAAGTGATAGATGATTCTGCGCTTAACAAGCTTGAAAAAATGCGTACTCGTCTTCTTGCATAATGCAAATGATGAAGACTGAACTAATAAAAGATTGAGGAATAGCGCAATGCAACAACTGAATCCATCCGAGATCAGTGCGCTCATTAAACAGCGTATCGGAGATCTGGACACCAGCGCGACCGCTAAAAACGAAGGTACCATTGTTATGGTATCCGACGGTATCGTGCGTATTCACGGTCTTGCTGATGCAATGTACGGTGAAATGATCGAATTCGACGGCGGCTTATTTGGTATGGCACTGAACCTAGAACAGGATTCAGTGGGTGCCGTTGTTTTAGGTAACTACCTAAGCCTTCAAGAAGGTCAAAAAGCTCGTTGTACAGGTCGTGTTTTAGAAGTTCCAGTTGGTCCTGAACTTCTTGGCCGTGTAGTAGATGCTTTGGGTAACCCAATTGATGGTAAAGGCCCAATTGATGCAAAATTAACTGATGCTGTTGAAAAAGTAGCACCAGGCGTAATTTGGCGTCAATCTGTAGACGAGCCTGTTCAAACTGGTTATAAATCAGTTGATACCATGATTCCTGTGGGTCGTGGTCAGCGTGAGTTGATTATTGGTGACCGTCAAACTGGTAAAACAGCAATGGCGATCGATGCGATTATCGCTCAGAAAAACTCTGGCATTAAGTGTGTATACGTTGCGATTGGTCAAAAACAATCAACAATTGCAAACGTTGTACGTAAGCTAGAAGAAACTGGCGCTATGGCGTATACAACTGTTGTCGCTGCTGCGGCTGCTGATCCTGCTGCAATGCAGTACTTAGCTCCGTACTCTGGCTGTACAATGGGTGAATACTTCCGTGACCGCGGTGAAGACGCTCTTATCATTTATGATGATTTGTCTAAGCAAGCTGTTGCTTACCGTCAAATTTCATTGCTTTTACGTCGTCCACCAGGTCGTGAAGCGTATCCAGGTGACGTATTCTATCTTCACTCACGTCTTCTTGAACGTGCTTCTCGTGTATCTGCTGAATACGTTGAGAAATTCACTAATGGCGCAGTAACTGGTCAAACTGGTTCTTTAACTGCATTGCCAATTATTGAAACTCAAGCAGGTGACGTATCTGCATTCGTACCAACGAACGTAATTTCGATTACTGACGGTCAGATCTTCTTAGAAACATCATTATTCAACGCAGGTATCCGTCCTGCTGTGAACGCGGGTATCTCTGTATCTCGTGTTGGTGGTTCTGCTCAAACTAAGATCATCAAAAAATTGTCTGGTGGTATCCGTACTGCTTTAGCACAATACCGTGAATTGGCTGCGTTTGCTCAGTTTGCTTCTGACCTTGACGAAGCAACTCGTAAGCAACTTGAACATGGTCAACGCGTAACTGAGTTAATGAAGCAAAAACAATATGCTCCTTACTCAATTGCTGACCAAGCTGTTTCTGTTTATGCATCTAACGAAGGCTATATGGCTGACGTAGAAGTTAAGAAAATCGTAGACTTTGATGCTGCGTTAATTGCTTACTTCCGTTCTGAATATGCTCCGTTGATGAAACAAATCGATGAAACTGGTGATTACAACAAAGACATCGAAGCAGCAATCAAAGCAGGTATTGAAAGCTTTAAAGCGACTCAAACTTACTAAGTTCAGTTTTAGTTAAGTTTGGTTCACGGATCAACCTTCGGAAGCTCGAAAGGGCTTTCGAATACTAGGTTAAGCGTATGGCAAATTTAAAAGAAATTCGCGCCAAAGTAGCTAGTATCAAGAGCACGCAAAAGATTACTCGCGCGATGCAAATGGTAGCTGCTTCTAAAATGCGTCGTGCGCAAGAGCGCATGGCTCAAGGCCGTCCGTATGCCGATAATATGCGCCGTGTAATTGCTCACTTGGTACAAGCAAACCCTGAATATAAACACCGTTATATGGTTGACCGCCCAGTTAAGCGTGTTGGCTATATCGTAGTGTCTTCAGATCGTGGTTTGGCAGGTGGCTTGAACATTAACTTGTTCAAGAAAGTTGTGCAGCATGTCAAAGCACAACAACAGCAGTCAATTGAAGTTGAATTTGCTTTAATTGGTCAAAAAGCGGTTTCGTTTTTTAAGAATTACGGCGGTAAAGTGCTTGGTGCAACTACCCAACTTGGCGATGCGCCGAGTTTGGAACAGTTAACTGGCTCAGTGCAAGTTATGCTTGATGCATTTGATAAAGGCGAGTTAGATCGTATCTATCTCGTATCAAATGGCTTCGTTAATGCAATGACTCAGCAGCCTAAAGTAGAACAACTTGTTCCTTTAGCACCAGCAGAAGAAGGCGATGACCTCAACCGTACTTATGGTTGGGATTATATCTACGAACCAGAAGCAGAAGAATTGTTAAATGGTTTGTTGGTTCGCTATATCGAGTCTATGGTTTATCAAGGTGTGATTGAAAACGTTGCATGTGAGCAGTCAGCTCGTATGGTCGCGATGAAAGCAGCGACAGACAACGCAGGACAATTGATTAAAGACCTACAACTCATTTACAACAAGCTGCGTCAAGCCGCGATTACTCAGGAAATTTCCGAGATCGTTGGCGGTGCCGCTGCCGTTTAACATTATTAAGTTTGAATTGAGGAGACAGCAATGAGTAGCGGTCGTATCATTCAGATCATCGGCGCGGTTATCGACGTCGAGTTTGAGCGCACAAGCGTTCCTAAGATCTATGACGCTCTCCAAGTTGACGGTACTGAAACTACTTTAGAAGTTCAGCAACAACTTGGTGATGGTGTTGTTCGTACCATCGCAATGGGTTCTACAGAAGGTCTTAAACGTGGTCTTACTGTAACTAGCACAAACGCACCGATCTCTGTTCCAGTTGGTACAGCCACTCTTGGCCGTATCATGGACGTTTTAGGTCGTCCTATCGATGAAGCAGGTCCTGTTGCGACTGAAGAACGTTTGCCGATTCACCGTCAAGCGCCTTCTTATGCTGAACAAGCAGCTTCTACTGATCTTTTAGAAACTGGTATTAAAGTAATTGACTTACTTTGCCCGTTCGCAAAAGGTGGTAAAGTTGGTTTATTCGGTGGTGCGGGTGTTGGTAAAACCGTTAACATGATGGAATTGATCAACAACATCGCAAAAGCACACTCAGGTTTATCTGTGTTTGCTGGTGTTGGTGAGCGTACTCGTGAAGGTAACGACTTCTATCACGAAATGAAAGATTCTAACGTTCTTGACAAAGTAGCAATGGTCTACGGTCAGATGAACGAGCCACCAGGTAACCGTTTACGCGTAGCGTTAACTGGTTTGACTATGGCTGAATACTTCCGTGATCAAAAAGACGAAAATGGTAAAGGTCGTGACGTATTATTATTCGTCGACAACATCTACCGTTATACACTTGCGGGTACGGAAGTATCAGCATTGTTAGGTCGTATGCCATCTGCGGTAGGTTACCAACCTACACTTGCAGAAGAAATGGGTGTTCTTCAAGAGCGTATTACGTCTACTAAATCTGGTTCGATCACTTCGATCCAAGCAGTATACGTACCTGCCGATGACTTAACAGACCCATCGCCTGCAACTACATTTGCTCACTTAGATGCAACAGTAGTATTGAGCCGTGACATCGCATCTTCTGGTATTTATCCAGCGATCGATCCACTTGACTCGACTTCACGTCAGTTAGACCCATTAGTTGTTGGTCAAGAGCACTATGAAATTGCGCGCGCAGTACAAAACGTATTGCAACGCTATAAAGAGCTTAAAGACATCATCGCAATCTTGGGTATGGATGAATTGGCAGAAGAAGATAAATTGGTTGTTTACCGTGCGCGTAAAATCCAACGTTTCTTCTCTCAACCATTCCACGTAGCTGAAGTATTTACTGGTGCTCCTGGTAAATTAGTACCACTTAAAGAAACGATTCGTGGCTTTAAAGGTCTATTAGCTGGTGAATACGATCACATCCCAGAACAAGCGTTCTATATGGTTGGTGGTATTGACGAAGTGATTGCTAAAGCTGAGAAACTCTAATTTAAGGAGATCATCTCATGGCGACTATGCAATGTGATGTCGTAAGTGTTAAAGAGTCTATTTACTCTGGCGCAGTGACGATGTTAATCGCGAAAGGTGCAGGTGGTGAACTTGGTATTTTGCCAGGTCACGCTCCACTTGTAACTTTGCTTCAACCGGGCCCGATTCGTGTTCTGTTGGAAAATGGTACAGAAGAAATCGTCTATGTATCTGGCGGTGTTTTAGAAGTTCAACCTCATGTTGTAACGGTTCTTGCAGATACTGCAATCCGTGCTGACAATTTGGATGAAGCTGCAATTTTAGAAGCACGTAAAAATGCTGAACAATTGCTTGCAAACCAAAAGAGTGATTTGGACTCAGCTGCTGCTTTGGCATCTCTTTCAGAGATCTCAGGCCAGCTTGAAACAATCCGTAAAATCAAAAACCGCGCTCAATAAGACGCGGTTCGAGATTGAAAAAGCCACCTTACGGTGGCTTTTTTTATTGCTAGAAAGAAAATTAAGAATCAGTTTTTGAATCAGACTTTTCATCTCCTGCCATAATCAGTGCAGCAAGTTTGACCATATCCATTTGGATGGTATTGAGTTGCTTCTCAATTTGGTCGAAATCAATTTGTTCTAATTTCCCATTTAATAAAGGCATACTTAAAGCTTGTTGGTTTGCTTGTAGTAAGTTTTGGCGAATATTTTCAACTTCCTGACTTCTTATATCTAAAGTCAATAGTGCTTGATTTAAGCCTTTTAACTGCTGTTTTAAAGTGGTCACAGTTGTTTTTAGTTCTTGTTGATCTTTATCTTGGATGGCTTGCTCAACATCAAGTTGAGTGTCTTTAAGCTTTTCAATATAGTCGCCTGCCTTTAACTGTAAGTTAGCTGCATCACGAACGATATAAAAAACATTACCGCTTTTTAACTCAGCTTTATTTTTGGTAGGTACGATTTCTTGTTGAGAATCATCTGCTTGTTCTGATACTTCGTCATTGGTTTGAGCAGATTCTTGTTCCTTAGCATGGTCTTGTGCCTGATCGCATCCAAGTAACAACATACCTGAAGCAAAAATCACAAATGGAAAAAATGCGCCTTGTAAAACTTTTTTCATAACTACAAACAATACCAAGTAAAGCAAGTGCGTACTATATGCATAAAATATGTAGAAATAAGGTATTGTTGCAAATGAACAACATTTTGACCAGACAATAAAAAGAGTGCCGTAGCACTCTTTTTTCTTAAATTGCGCTAAAAATTATTTAGCGAGTTCAGCTTCAACTGCTTTTACAATTTGTTCATCGTCTGCTGTTAAGTTTGGCGCAAAACGAGCAACAACTTCACCATTTTTATTGATGAGGAATTTCTCAAAGTTCCATAATACTTCTGGAGCAGGGTTTGTTGGAATGCCTAAACCTTCTAAACGCTCACGGAAAGGACCTTCACCAATGCGTTCTGGTTGAGCTGTTGTCAGTGCTTGATAAAGAGGATGTTTATCTGCACCTGCTACAGAAATTTTAGAGAAAAGCGGGAAATGAACATCGTAGTTTAATGAACAGAATTGTTGAATTTCTTCATCTGAACCAGGCTCTTGTTCTTTGAAGTTATTTGCAGGGAAACCTAAGATTTCAAGACCTTGATCTTTTTTCGCTTGATAAAGCTTTTCTAAACCTTCGTATTGTGGAGTTAAACCACATTTAGATGCTGTGTTTACGATTAATAAAACCTTACCTTTATATTGGTCAAGGTCAACCGTTTCGCCTGAAATAGCTTTTACTGGAATATGGTATACAGATTGAGTCATGTGTCTTTCCTGAAGATTGTAATTGATATCAAGTAACGCATTTGTTTTAACTGCTATTCTTGAGGAGTGCAATAATATTCGTGTTCAAAAAATAAAAAGAGAAGAAAAAACTGTCTGCGATCTAATTGTTTCTGATTTGAACAGGTGTTTGACCTGTATATCTTTTAAAAAATTCAATAAAACTGGAACTGTGTTGGTAACCTAAATCGTATGCTAAACGTTTAATGGGCATACCTTGTCGAATTTGATGAATGGCATAAACAATTTTAGCTCTATTACGCCATTCCGATAAAGAAAGTTGTAATTCTTGTTGGCTTAAGCGCAATAAATGGCGATCACTGACAGAAAAATTCTGCAGTAATTGTTGTAAAGATTGATTAAAAAACAAGGGGTCTGAAAGCTTTTCCAAAATTGGCAATAAAACAGGATGTCGTGTTTGTGGCAAATAATGAGAATATGCGGTGGCTTGCTGTAATTGATCGAATAAAACTTGCAGAAGGTGTACTAAATATTCAGGTTTTCCATTTTGTTTTTGCTGTTCCAGAATTTGTAAAACTAGAGTTCGAAAGAAAGGCTGAATGCTAAAGCACTTACAGACATTACCTAAAATAGAACATAAACGAGGGTGGAGGCGGATACAAATATAGTGAATTTCATGATCGATATGAGTAGATTGATGAACCGTTTGAGGTGGAATCCAAAGCCCATAGCTTGGAGGTGACAAATAGATTTGTTCTTCTACCTGCATTTCCAAAATACCATTCAAACTGAAATTAAAATCTCCCCAAAGTGAAGCATGAGGACGAACAATATCTTCTTTTTCATATAGAAACTCATGAACTTCTATATCATTCAATAAAGAAAATTGTTGGTCCTCATTTTTCATCTACTTACTCTGAATAATATTTTAGTTTTCACAAGTCGCTTTAGGATTATTTAAGCCTTTGGCAAAGGTAAATGTACTAATTAATGCTAAAGCAACGAAGCTTAATACACCATAAATTAAAGTATTTTCATTGAAATGATCAACTACATAACCACCTAATAATGAACCTGTAGCAATCATGACTTGAAACATGCCAACAAAAAGCGGCATACCTTTTTCTACAGCATGGGGTGCGTGTACAAACATCCAAATATTGGCAGAGGTAGGAAAGGCACCGAATGCGAAGCCCCATAGCGCAGTAAGAACGATGGCACCAAATTCATGAATAGCAAAGATAGGGAAGCCAAAAAATACGATTGCAAAACATGTCCCAACAAATGCGAGTGTGTAACGAACATTTAAGTTGCCACTATACCCTGCAAATGCATTTCCAAAGATACCAGCAATTCCGTAAAGTAATAATAATGAACTAATAGTAGTGCCATTAAACCCTGCAATATTCTTAAAAAAAGGCGCTAAATAACTATAGGCACAGAAATGAGCAAGACCAATTAATAAAACAATAAGCATACCACTACGTGCTTTGGGTGTGCGTAATAGTGCAGGTAAATCACGAATATGAATGGCTGACTCTGGTAAAAGTTTTGGTAAGAAAATAAGCTGAAGGACGAGTACAACAAGGCCAATCGCAGCGGTAATACCAAATGCACTACGCCACCCATAAAACTCGCTTAGCCAAGTTCCAATCGGGACCCCTAATACAGTCGCAAAGGTTACACCAGCCATGACTACAGCAGTTGCTTTAGCAATAGGCAAATGTGCAGGTGCCAGCTTGCCGCTTAACGCAATAGCTGTGGCCCAAAAGCCACCGATTGAGATACCTAAAATTAAGCGGCTCAGTAATAAAACATGAAAGTTTTCAGCAAAAGCAGTAATGGTATTGGCAATCACCATAATTGCAGTCAGTAAAATAAGCACGTAACGACGGTCAAGTTGTTTTACTGAAACAGGTAATAGAGGGGCTGCAATGGCTGCCATAATGCCAGGTACAGTAATAATAAGACCAGCGGTACCGACAGAAATATGTAAATCAGCTGCAACGCTATTTAAAACACCAACCGGTAAAAATTCACTTGTTACTAATGCAAATGCTGCAATGGCAACCGCCAAAATAGCAAACCAGCTCCCTTGTGTGGAAGTTATGGGTCGCGGTTTAGAGGTAGTAGATTGGTCCATAATAAATCCTTACTTGGCTAAATTTAGAGTGAAGAAAGGCAATTTTTAATTAACTAACGATCATTATGAAAATAAAATAGTTGATAAAAAATCGAACGTCAATTAATTTAATAACGATTGTTATAAAAATAGATGTGATCTTTATGACAAATAGGCATGAAACAGATCTTGTGGTTAATGAAGATACGTTGAAAAAGAAGCGTGGACGCCCTAAATGCTTTGATGAACAGCAAGTTTTAGAGAAGGCAATGTTGCTTTTTTGGGAACATGGTTATGAAGCAACGTCTATTAGTGACTTAACGCAGGCTTTAGAAATTACGGCGCCTAGTTTATACAGTACTTTTGGCGATAAGGCAGGCTTGTTTTATAAAAGTATTGATTATTACTTAGCTCATGAAGCATGTCCTATTGAAACGATCTTTTTAGAAGCAAAAACTGCAAAAATTGCTTTTGAGTTGTATCTTTATGACAATGTAAAACGATTGGTTCAACCCAATAAACCAGCAGGTTGTATGTTGGTGGTTGCAGCTATGAATTGCTCTGATGCGACACAAGAGGTCCAACAAAATCTATTAGATAAGCGTATAAAAACTAAAGAAAAATTATTAAAACGTTTGGAACAAGGTGTAGAGCAGGGTGATTTATCAGCTAATGCTCCTCTACAAGAAATGACAGACTTCTATGCTACTGTTATTCAAGGACTGACTATTCAAGCGAGAGATGGCGCGACCACTGAGCAACTACATAAAGTGGTAGAACATGCCATGAAAGCTTGGACATTATTTTAAAAAATTAATGATGTCCTAAGTTCAATATCAATGTCGGAAATGCGATATTTCAATTTATTAAGACATTCTTCAAAATAAAATCTCTTTTGTAGATGGTGTATTACTATGAGTCAGGTCATGAAATATCACAAATGGGCATTTATTTTTCCCATTCTGGCAGTACTGATTTGGTCTTTAAATATTGTAGTCACCCGCTACGTCTCGGATTATATTTCTCCAGTTAGCATTAGTTTTTATCGGTGGTTAATTGCCTTTATTATTTTGACTCCATTTATGTTTATATCTGTTTGGAGACAAAGACGAATAGTAATACCCTATTTACCTAAGCTTGCTGTGTTAAGTGCATTTGGGATGGTGCTTTATCAAGGCCTTGCTTATACGGCGGCTCATTATACCAGTGCAACTAATATGGGTATTGTTAATGCCTTTATTCCGATTTTTACTATTTTTGTTTCTCTTGCGATTTTAAAAGATGTACCTAATCGTTTTGCTGTTTTTGGTAGTATTTTATCTTTTGCGGGTTTGCTATATGTCATGTCCCAAGGAAATATTAATAAGCTATTAAGTGGTGGAGGGCATCTTGGTGATGCGCTCATGATTGTTGCTGTATTCTTCTATGCATTTTATGGGGTTTTCTTAAAGAAATGGCAGCTTCCACTTCCAATTATGACGAGCTTATATGTCCAGATTGGGTTTTCTGTGCTGTTCCATTTACCTTTAATTTTCTGGTTTGGTCTTGATGGCTTAAATGCACAAAATGCGCCAAGTGCAATTTATGCCGGTGTATTTGCTTCTTTAATTGCGCCGTTAGTTTGGATGTTGGCTGTACAACAAATCGGGCCAAATAGAACCAGTATATTTATGAACCTTGTACCAGTGTTCACAGCCATTATTGCAAGCCTCTGGTTATCTGAGCAGTGGACGATCTATCATACTTTCGGTGGGATTATGATTCTCGTGGGTATTATCATGGCACAAAAGAAGGTTAAATCTAAAAAATCAGATCTCCTGCCAGAGCAAAATTAAGAATAATAAAAAAACTATGGCATATTTTTAAAAAAAGTAATGAAAATATGCCAATTTTTTTGTTAATCCAAGCTTTTCTATATGATTTATAAATATATTTATAAAAATATTGTGTAATATAAATATTAAAAAAGACCAATAAAAATATTAATATAATTTTAACTTAATTGCTAAAAACGCCAAATTCCCTACACTTTTCATGCTTTTTTTAGAGAAATAATATATTTCTCTCATTTAATCTCTTACCACATAATAGCGACCACTACGAAAGATGCTCTTTTAAGCAATTTTTCTTTCGTTCCAGAGATATCCAAACCCTCTGGATGTGGTATATACCCATCCTTTTTTATGCTCAGTTATCCCTATATAACTGAGCTTTTTTTTTGTCTGGAATTAAGGACGAATGACTTCACCAGTTAAGGCGTTAATGATGCGGCTTGGCTGTTGGCTTTGACCTAAATCACCATTGAGATAGTTTAATTGTGAACCAAAGTATTGGCAGGCATCTTGTAAAGAATGGGCTGGTTCTTGTCCACTAGGGTTGGCACTCGTCGAGACAATAAATCCATGAAAAGCATTGCATAAAGCGACACATAAAGGATGTGTCGTTACACGGACTGCAACAAGAGGATGCTCGCCTTTAATCCATGAAGGAATGTGTTGATCGGCTGGCAATAGCCAAGTTGTGGCTCTTTCTGATGGTTGGTGGTTCGTCCAGCAATCAATAATTTCTTGCTGAGTCGTTTGCGGTAAGGAAGTTAGTAGATGTTCTACTTGACTAATATGGCCAGCCAATAAAATGACGCCCTTTTCAATAGGGCGCTGTTTCAATTCAAGAATCTTTTGAAAAGCTTGTTCATTAAATGGATCACAGCCTAGTCCCCAGACTGCCTCAGTTGGATATGCCAAAACTTGACCTTGTTGTAAACATTCGGCTGCTTCGGTCACTGAGGTCGTAATCATGGTAATACTTTCCTTTCAATCAAACAGAATCGCTATTGTGCGCTCTAATACTAAGAACGACAACGTAAATACAGCCCTGATTGTTGCATACATAAACCGAGTAGTTCTAGTTCCATTAGTGAAGAGGTCAGTTCAGAAACCGAAACATTATGATGAATTACAAGCTGGTCAATATTTTGTCCTACCCAGTCTAAAGACTGATAAAGATCAATCAAATGCTCAGGAATTTCTGAAGTATACGTATTAGTTTCTTCATTTTGACTTTGTTGCTGGCTTTGCCATTGAGTTGGTAAGGCGAGGTCTTCAATAATTTGTTCGGGATGATCAACTAAAATTGCTCCCTCACGAATAAGTTGATGGCATCCTTGATGGAACTCACTATAAATATGGCCCGGAATGGCGAATACGGTTTTGCCTTGTTCAGCAGCTTTATTGGCCGTGATGAGCGAGCCACTTTTTAATGTCGCTTCTACCACCAAAACGCCTAAACTTAAACCACTAACAATTCGGTTTCTACGTGGAAAATGCTGTTGTAATGGCGGTGTACCAGGTAAAAACTCAGTAATAATGGCGCCGTTCTGAGCCAAAATATGTTCTGCCAGTTTTTTATTTTGAGCTGGATAGGTAGTGTCTAGGCCCGTACCACTGCAATTGTACGTTGATGAGCGGATGCACCTTGATGAGCTGCTTCATCAATGCCATAAGCCAGACCACTACTAATAAAAAAGCCCTTTTCACTTAAGTAGTAGGCAAAATCATAAGCCACCTGACGTCCATGTGGGCTTGGTTTTCGGCTACCGACAATCGCAATTTGCGGTTGCAATAATGCCTGTGCCTGACCTTTTCCAAAAATAACAGGTGGATGATCTGTATAAGGGAGTAATTGAGTAGGGTAGCCAGAGTCATTGGGCGTCAAAATAAAATCAGTATGCTGCTGAACTTGTTGTATAAGCTGTTCGAACTGAGCTTGGCCTTGTGTCGTTTGAAATTCGTTTACACGCTTTAAGTGATTAGCATGTAGCCCCAGAGAGGACCACTTTGCTAAACCATCAGGTTGAGTTGCTTTTTCACAAATTCCAAAATAATCGATAATTTTTTTAAAACTAACTAATGAGTGCTGCACCAAATACCACACTTTAAGCGTGTGGTAATGGTGTGAAGAAAGTTGGGTGAGCATTGTAGAAGGTACATCCAACATTAATCATTAAAGCGAGGTGGCTGAATGCTTGAGCC
Source organism: Acinetobacter sp. 1566109 (assembly GCF_000582255.1). Taxonomy (NCBI): domain Bacteria; kingdom Pseudomonadati; phylum Pseudomonadota; class Gammaproteobacteria; order Moraxellales; family Moraxellaceae; genus Acinetobacter; species Acinetobacter sp. 1566109. Next base: position 37,204 of record NZ_JEYB01000030.1, read on the forward strand.
GACTTTAATAGGCAAATCGCTTTCTAGAACATAGGCATAACTCAGCTGACCAAAAGTTCTAAAAACCATCAGACTCCCAATTTGTTGACCAGGAAGTTGAATCGCTTCTTTAGTTTTAGGATCGCGAATTGTCTCGCCTTGTTGTGTAATATCAAAAACTTGACCTACCTGAACACCTTGTGCTGTACCGCGGTCCAAAGTCACTACACTATGTTTTGCAGCTCTACCGATTGAACCCATGACACGAATAATTTTGCCACCATCAGTCACTTGTTTGGCATCTACTGGGTAAAATAAGGTTGGCAAAGTAGCTTGTTCTTCAGGCATAACACGATCGCCACGACGTACTTCAGCGTTATAACTATCTGTTAGCTCTAATGTAGTAATGTCTTTTTCAGAAGATACCGCAACACCTGAAGCAACCTGTAGTAGCTCAATACCAAGGCTATGCTTTTTACCTTTACTATCTGTGAAATAGTAAGGTTCACCTTCTCGATAGACTGCATAACGCTGACCATCAACTAGACCTTTTCCTCTTGCATAAATAGTTTGACCTTTTCCTGCAAGTACACGTTGGTCGGCTGTACCAACAACGTAAGGTGTGTTGGTAATTGAATCGGCTGGTAAAATAGTGCTGTTCTCTAGCCACTGTTTAATATGTTCAAGTGGAATAACTGGCACACTATTATTTAATGCTTCTACGCGAACTTGTGGTTGTAAGTTTGTGGTTTGGCCTGTGTAACGACGAATAATGCCTACACAGCCATCCCCTTCATCTTTGCCCACAAGTGGACGTCCATCTAAGCTACATAACAGTAATCGATCGCCCGGATAAATCCAGTGAGGGTTTTTAACATGTTGATTACTTGCCCAGATTTCAGGCCAACGCCATGGCTTATTGAGAAAATGGCCGGAAATATCCCATAGGGTATCCCCACGTTTTACAACATACACATTCGGTGCATTGCTTTTAAGAGAAGGTGGATTATGATTTGGACTGGCAGCATGAACCTCTGCTACCGTACCTAGTGCGACAGTTGTACAGAGTGCTAAAGCAAGTAAATGCTTCTTTATCCCCAAAGCATGAAATTCAGCCATGCCGTTAAAAACCTTTTTCATTATGATAATTCCTAAAAATTATGCGTGCAGATGCGTTATAATAGGCGGCTTACACACAATTTTTCGATGAAGTATTTCCTTCATTTGGTTTTTCAATCAATGGCATAAGTGAGGACGTCAGTATGGCCTTATTACCTATTTTAAGTTTTCCTGATCCCCGTCTTCGTACCATTGCTAAGCCTGTTGAAGAAGTTACTGATGAAATTCGTCAACTTGCAGCAGATATGTTTGAAACCATGTATGCGGCACCCGGTATTGGTTTAGCAGCTTCTCAGGTCGATCGTCATATTCAGCTTATCGTCATGGATTTGTCTGAATCTAAAGATGAACCTATGGTTTTCATTAACCCCAAAATAACTCCACTGACTGAAGAGACGCAGCCGTACGAAGAAGGCTGTCTATCAGTGCCACAAATATACGATAAAGTTGACCGTCCGTCACGTGTGAAAATCGAGGCAATTAACCTTGAAGGTCAAGCATTTGAGATAGAAGCTGACGGACTTCTCGCTGTTTGTATCCAACATGAAATGGATCACTTAAAAGGCAAATTGTTTGTGGATTATTTGTCGCCACTTAAACGTCAGCGTGCACGTGAAAAAGTCGAAAAGATTGTTCGTCAACGCGAGCGTGAAAAAGTTGCGGTAAAACGTTAAAAGTTTTCAAACATCAATATAGCGTGGATGTGATTTTTGGTTTTTCGTAGTGGTCTGTTGCTCGCATGTGCAGCAGTGTTTTTACAGATTGCGGTATTTCTACAGCCGCTATTACCGAAGCAATATCAAATTGCTCCGGTCTGTGAAACTATTACCCGTGCTTTGCTTAAGCCTAAGGCACAGATGGAAACCATGTCACATGCCATGCATCATTCACATCACGACCACCATATCGGACAGGCACAAGTACCTGAACATCATGACCACCATGATGCAAATCACCAGTGCCAATATTGTACCGTCTATGCCAATCTGGTTTTACCACCTGAATTTGGCGTAAAAGAGGTACTTGTTCGTATACAAGTTCGCTTAGTCGCTTATCAACAAGCATTTAGACATGTTTATTTTGCGCTACAGCGACTCTTCTTACTCCCGCAAGGGCGTGCACCGCCTCTATTTGCATAAATAAAAGCAATTTTTGTTGGGGTCTTTATTGACTTCAATATCACTTTATTTATGTTTTAGAGCGTATAAAAATGCCACATTCTAAATTTTTACTACAACCTTTATGGGTTGCGATGCTTGCTGTTTCTCATTCAGGCTTAGCTTTTGCCGATTCAGAGAAAAATGATGCTGATACCAAAACACTTCATTCATTAGCACCTATTGTTGTTACGGCACAACAAGGTAACGATGCAAATGGCTTGATCGTACATGCAGACCCGAAACAGCCAATTCAGCCAGTACCTGCTACAGATGGGGCAGATTATCTACAAAGTATTATGGGTTTTAACTCGATACAAAGCGGTGGAACAAATGGTGATGTGACATTCCGGGGCATGTTTGGTTCACGCATCAAAATTCTAACGGACGGCACAGAGAACTTAGGTGCATGTCCAAACCGTATGGATGCTCCAACTTCTTATATTTCTCCAGAAAGTTATGACCGTATTTCTGTCATTAAAGGTCCGCAAACTGTTCAATATGCCAATACAGGTTCGGCAGCTACGGTACTTTTTGAACGTCAACCTGAGAAACTTACCTCTGAAAAACCTTATCGTGGACAAGCAAGTGTTTTGCTAGGTTCATATGGACGTATTGACCATAATGTTGAAGCGGCAATTGGCGATGAAAAAAAATATATTCGTTTAAATGCCAACCGTTCAGAGTCTAATAGTTATCAAGACGGTGATGGTAATACTGTACCTTCAGCATGGAAGAAGTGGAATGCTGATGTAGCACTTGGCTTTACTCCAGATGAAAACACGTGGATCGAACTCACAGGTGGAAAATCTGATGGTGAGTCGCTTTATGCAGGACGTTCAATGGATGGTTCTCAGTTTGCGCGTGAAAGCTTAGGACTGCGTTTCGAAAAGAAAAATATCACCGATGTCATTAAGAAAATCGAAGGGCAGGTGAACTACAGCTATAACGACCATATTATGGATAATTTTAGTTTGCGCACACCGCCATTAGTTGAAATGAACCATGGTGGTATGACCATGCTCATGCCAAACGCGATGGCCATGCAAGTAACGCGCCGTACACTAAATTCTCGCTTAGCCATGACCTCTGAATGGGATAAATGGAGCCTGATCACTGGGGTAGATTCACAATTTAATAAACATGGCGGTAGCATGTCATCGCCAACAATGCCTTCTATGAATGTTCCATATCGACAAGATATGCGTTTTCAATCATATGGAGCTTTCGGTGAACTTGGCTATCAATGGAATGATAAAAACAAGTTATTGACAGGTGCACGTTTAGATCGGGTAACAGTTGAAGATGAGCGAGCCGATTCTAAAGCCCAAGGCTTTAATACGAAGCTTGAGAAGACTTTGCCAAGCGCATTTGTTCGCTGGGAAAACCAACATCCTGAGCATGACTTCAAAAGCTATATCGGTTTAGGTTATGTAGAGCGTATGCCTGATTATTGGGAGCTTTTCTCTCCTAAACATGGTAATGCTGGCTCAACCAATACCTTTAACGGTGTGAATCCTGAGAAAACATTGCAGTTAGATCTAGGCTTCCAACAACAACATGGTGCTTTAAACACATGGGCTTCTGCTTATGCAGGCTTAGTAGATGACTACATATTAATGAGTTATCACCATCACCCGAGTATGGGAATGGGTGGGCATGATATGAGCCATGATATTACTGCAGGTGCCAAGAATGTTGATGCAACTATTGCTGGTGCAGAAGCAGGTATTGGATATCAATTTACCGACCGTATTCAGGCAGATTTGAGTGCTATGTATGCGTGGGGTAAAAACACCACAGATGACAAACCGTTACCTCAAATTTCCCCGTTAGAAGGTCGATTAAATATTCGCTATGTAGCCGACAAATATAACGTAGGCCTGTTGTGGCGAGCTGTTGCTGAGCAAAACCGTGTGAGTCTACATCAAGGTAATATCGTGGGATATGACCTAAAACCAAGTAAAGGTTTCTCAACACTTTCTTTAAACGGAAGTTATAACCTTCGTAAAGATATTGATGTCTCTGTTGGCATCGATAACGTGTTAGATAAGACCTATACCGAACACTTAAATAAAGCTGGTAGTGCAGGCTTTGGATTTGCGAGCGAAGAGCAGTTTAACAATATTGGAAGAAATTACTGGGTTCGTATGAGCATGAAGTTTTGATCAGCTTAGCGAATTAAATGAATTAATTTAAGAGAGAAATGAAATGACTAATAAATTATCGCCTGAACAGTCTTGGTGGGGATGGAAGTTACTTATTGTGGCGTCTATCTTGAGTGTATTGTTTATGATTGTTTTTTACTTGGCCATTAACAATGAACCTGACTATATGCCTAGTCAAAAAAATAAGCAGATGATGGAAACGCATGAGCAAATGAATCACGCTGAAATGCACGGTTCATCAGCTCAATAAGGTTTTTAATATTTGAAAATGGAAGTCCGGATAACGGGCTTCCATTTTTTATTTTTAGGTTTTAATAATTATTGATGCATACTTGCTAAGGCTTTTATCTTGCCTTGATTTTCATAAAGACGTAGACCAAGTTTTTGTAAATTACGACCCGATTGAGTTAAAAACCTTTCAACTTTTGGTGAAAATTTTGCGCCGTTAAAAAGTACTGAATTACGCAAAATCAGATAATAAGCAAACCATGAAGCAGTCTGCTGAGGCAATCCGAGTAGTTTCATCCTTTTCTTACCAATAAAAAATTGGGTAAGTTCTAAATGTTGCCGATAAGCAAGTTTCTGCTGTAAAGAACGCAAATGCAGATATTGTCTCTCAAAAGGCTCTTTAGATAAGCTTGATCCTAATTCAATACTGCTGTGATCGGGACGAGGGTGTGCAAACTGCATCCAGTAAAGTAATCGCCAGCCTTCAGTTTCAGATTGAATAAGCCACTTTTCATCAATTCCCATTAACCAACCAACATAACGCCAAAAATGTAAAAAACTCTTGGCTTCCTGTTTGGTTGGCCAGATACCTAAAGCTCTCATACCAAGTAAAACTACACTACTAAAAGCTAAATTAGTCATGGCTAAATCAAATTGATTAAGAGGAATTCCCCAAACTTCATTATCCCAACGCTCAGATTTTCCTAATTGTCTACGAACAAGTGCATGAATAAAACGAACATAGATTGTTGATGTAAAACCTGCGCTTAAACGGGACAGACCTCTAGGCTCAGTAATATCAACCCACCATTTTGTAGTTTCTGCTAAACGAGTACCCGCTTGTTTCTTTAATGCCCCGGTTAAAATTAGGGGGTGATTAAATCCCGGATATAAATATCCGCCCATTAAAGATAAATCTCTAAGAATAAAACCATTATTTATTCCTAAACGATGAGTAAATTTAATAGCCTCATCAATTTGTTGCTGGTCTAACCATTCAGGCTTTTGTTCAATGTAATTAAAGAAATTTTCTAACTCAGTAGGTAGCGACTCAGATAGATCATCGCGGCCTTGAAATAATATTTTCTCAAAAATTATTCGGTGGTCTTTGGGATTTTGCATAACCCAATCAATCAGCTTATCCATTTCAACGTCCCCTTCGCAAAGAGCACGTTGTAAAGATACATATTCTGTATAGTTTGGTTGTACTGGTTTTTCACAGCAGATATTTAAAAACTGAGTAAAGAAATTACTGTCTTGCATATCATTAAAAGAAGCAAGTCGAGTCGGGCTAATCATTTGCATATCGTTACTTACTTATTGAACTGAATAATAAATAGGCTAATATGAATAATTATTCGCATTCAATTCGCATTTAATGAATTAAAACTAATGAGAAAAGTTCCACAGCAACAGCGTTCAAAACTTATTGTTGACCATATTTTAGAAGCGACACAGCAATGTATTGCCCAATATGGATTGCTTCATACAACAACTCCCAAAATTGCAGAGAAATCTGGAGTGAGTGTAGGTTCGATTTACCAATACTTTGAGAATAAAGATCAAATCATAGAAGAACTATTACGCCGTAAAAGTGAATTATTAGGGCAGCAACTTAAAGAATTAGTTATGCAGCAGGGGAATATTCCTTTAGATCTGCTTATCCCCTTGGCAATAGAGCTAGGATTTAATGCATTAAAAGCTGATCAAGGCTTTTTTATAGAAGTACTGAAACATTGGCATGACTACAGTCATTCGCAAGCTGCTCAGATTTTAGAAAAGCATTTTTTTGAAGTAGGTTTATATACATTTAGTAGAAATCCTCATCAGTGGGACTTCGAGCAGGTAAAGCATAAATCCTTTGTAATTATTAATAGTACGCTTTTTACGATGATGCGTTACGTGAGCCAGAACAATTTTCTTATCTCAGAACAACAACTTAAACGAGAATTATCAAGCATGATACTGGCTTATTTAGGCCAAAAATAAGAAATAAAAATAATTATTTATATAAAACAAATACTTGATTTGTATTTTGGTTTAAAATTGAACGCTCAAGTCATTAATTTCTAATTTCCGCTTGCAAAGGGATTTGGATGGTCTATAATGCACATCCATCGGCGGTGATGCAGATAGAAACTTGTTGAAAAACAGTTACTTGAGATTGGGTTGATTACTTTAAGTGATGAATTTGATGTTAAGTTGGTTTGAAAGATAAGTTTTAAAAATATCGAAATTACCTGTTGACTTTTAAGAGATTAAGAGTAATATAGCCGACCTAGCTTGCTGGTGACGAACCAGGAAGAAGATCATTAAGAGAATTGAAGAACAACTTGTGTGGATTTTTACTGATTGATTAATCGAAATAATTTTCATTGATTGATTGGTTTAAATTACTCGAAGTTTATTTGAGCGAAATTTAAGTCAGTAATTGATGAGCCAGAATTGGCACCTTGTCTATAAATAAGGTGCAAAATGATTTTAACTGAAGAGTTTGATCATGGCTCAGATTGAACGCTGGCGGCAGGCTTAACACATGCAAGTCGAGCGGGGAAAGGTAGCTTGCTACTGGACCTAGCGGCGGACGGGTAATTTCGATATTTT
>NZ_JEYB01000031.1:0-43940 GCF_000582255.1 Acinetobacter sp. 1566109
CTACAAAGACAATTTGTTGACCTTTACTCTTTAATCGGAAGCTATGGTGACCCGGTGTATGCCCTTGTGTATTGATTACTTCAAAACCTTGAATGACATCGCCATCTTTAAAAGTCTTGAAAGCTTTTTTCGCTTGATACGGTGCAAGCGCAGCTTTTATATTTTTAACCGTTCCTAAATAGTTTTCTTTTTTATCTGCAGGTACAGTTTTTTCAGAAGCTGGATTTAACCAATAGTCAGCTTCACGTTCATGTGCATAAATAGTTGCATTAGGAAATACAGCTTTTCCATTTTGAGCAATACCACAAACATGGTCTGGATGTAGATGGGTTAATAAAACCGTTTTCACGTTAGCAAGTTGATAGCCTGCCAATTCAAGATTTTTAGCAATTGAACCCAACTGTGGGCCAAAACAACTTGAAGCACCACTATCAACAAGAGTTAAACTTTTACCGTCATCTACCAAGAATGCATTTACCGAAGTTTGAACCCCTTTCTCATTAACAGCGGCGTATTTTGTTAAAATTTTAGTCTTCTCAGCCTGACTCAAATTTTTAAATAACTTAGGGTCTAAATAGATGGTACCGTCAAGTAATGAGGTGATGCGGTAATTACCAAATTGATGCTTATAATATCCCGGTACTTGTTGAGCTGAGGCAGGCTCTGCATAGCTTACATGTAACCCACCCATGACAAGTCCTAATGCTACAAATAATTTTTTCATCTCTTCTTCTCTATCAAGTTATAAAGTCAAAATCTTTAAAAAAGATTTAATATTTTTTTTAAGGGCCGCGATATATAATGCATGAAAAGTGTTAAAAATATAAGTGAATGAATAGTTATTCTCCCTACAAAGGCAAAAGCGGACTAAAGCGCATCTTGAATGCGACAGGTTATTCAATTTCAGGATTTAAAGCAGCTTATAAAAATGAAGCCGCTTTCCGACAAATTGTTTTAATTAATATTGTGCTTATCCCTACTAGCTTTTTTCTAGATGTAACTCGCGGTGAACATGCACTTATGGTGGTTGTGTGTTTATTTGCAATTATTGTAGAACTATTCAATTCTGCGATTGAAGCGGTAGTTGACCGTGTATCACTTGAAAAACACCAACTCTCTAAAAATGCTAAAGATATGGGAAGTGCTGCTCAATTTGTCGCGCTTTCAATTATTGCAGTAACATGGCTTATCATTTTATTAGGTTAAAAAAAACCATGCTTATAAGAGGATAAGCATGGTGTAACAAAAAAGAGGAACTACAGCTACTGTTCCTGACTATAAGTTTAAGAATATCAACTTAACTTTTTCTTAATTTATATAAGAAATAAAAAAATCCCTGCAAATGCAGGGATTTTTTTATTTAGACGTTGATGTTTATTACATCATGCCGCCCATTCCACCCATACCGCCCATGTCTGGAGCAGCTGGTTTGTCTTCAGGAATGTCAGTAATCATACATTCTGTAGTCAACATTAAGCCAGCAACAGAAGCAGCGTGCTCAAGTGCAGAACGAGTTACTTTAGCTGGGTCAAGGATACCCATTTCTAACATATCGCCATATTCACCAGTTGCAGCGTTATAACCGAAGTTACCTTCACCTTTCTTAACTGCATTGATTACTACAGATGGCTCATCACCAGCGTTCGCAACGATTTGACGAAGTGGAGCTTCGATCGCACGACGTAAAATGTTGATACCTGCAGTTTGATCTTCGTTAGCACCTTTTAAGCCTTCAAGCGCATTTACGGCACGTACAAGCGCAACACCACCACCAGCAACAACACCTTCTTCAACTGCTGCACGAGTTGCGTGAAGAGCGTCGTCAACGCGGTCTTTCTTCTCTTTCATTTCAACTTCAGTTGCTGCACCGATTTTAATTACAGCAACACCGCCTGCCAATTTAGCAACGCGTTCTTGTAATTTTTCACGGTCATACTCTGAAGTAGATTCTTCGATTTGAGCACGGATTTGTTGAACACGCTCAGCGATAGCAGCAGCATCACCAGCACCATCAACAATAACTGTATTTTCTTTAGAAACAGTGATTTTGTGCGCTGTACCTAAATCTTGAAGAGTCGCTTGTTCTAAAGACATACCAACTTCTTCAGAAATAACAGTTGCGCCAGTCAAGATCGCGATGTCTTGAAGCATTGCTTTACGGCGGTCACCGAAACCAGGAGCTTTAACAGCACATACCTTGATAATACCGCGCATGTTGTTTACAACAAGAGTTGCAAGCGCTTCACCTTCAACATCTTCAGCGATGATAAGAAGTGGTTTACCAGTTTTAGCAACTGCTTCTAAAACAGAAATCAATTCACGAATGTTGCTGATTTTTTTATCAACAAGAAGGATGAACGGATTTTCAAGTTCAGCAGTCAAAGTATCTTGCTTGTTAGCAAAGTATGGAGAGATATAACCACGGTCAAACTGCATACCTTCTACAACGTCTAATGCGTCTTCAAAGCCAGAGCCTTCTTCTACAGTGATTACGCCTTCTTTACCTACTTTTTCCATCGCTTGAGCGATAAGTTTACCAACAGTAGTATCAGAGTTAGCAGAGATAGAACCCACTTGTTCAATTGCTTTGAAATCATCAGCTGGCTTAGCAATAGAACGGATATTTTCAACTACAGTTTTTACTGCAATGTCGATACCGCGTTTTAAATCCATTGGGTTCATACCAGCAGTTACTGATTTGATACCTTCATTTAAAATTGCTTGAGCAAGTACAGTCGCAGTTGTTGTACCGTCACCAGCGATGTCGTTAGTTTTGCTTGAAACTTCACGTACAAGTTGAGCACCCATGTTTTCAAACTTGTCTTTTAATGAAATTTCTTTAGCAACAGTTACACCGTCTTTAGTGATGTGCGGCGCACCGAAAGAACGGTCGATTACAACGTTACGGCCTTTAGGACCTAAAGTCACTTTAACCGCATCTGCAAGTACGTTTACCCCTGCAATCATTTTTGAGCGAGCTGAATCACCAAATTTTACGTCTTTAGCTGACATATTAAACTCCGAATCTTTTTAAATACTGAATCTGATAATGAATTGAGTTATGGATCGATTAGCCTTCTAATACAGCTAAGATGTCTGACTCTTTCATAATTAAGAGTTCTTCACCGTTTACTTTAACTGTTGTACCTGCATAAGTACCAAATAACACCTTGTCACCAACTTTAACATCCAAAGCACGTACGCCGTTATCAGTGATTTGACCATTACCTACTGCAATTACTTCACCTTGAGATGGCTTTTCAGCAGCAGAACCTGGCAATAAAATACCGCCAGCAGTTTTGGTTTCTTCTTCTACGCGACGAATCACAACGCGATCATGTAATGGACGAATGTTGCTCATAATTAACTCCATCAGACTTAGTCTTTTTGATTAATCGTTATTGCTTTAATCCAGAGCAATAACAAAATATTTAGATGTCACTTTTGTGGGGATGAAAAAAATGGCTTCAAGGGGAAATAAGAAAAATTTTTCTGTTTTTTGAATATTTTTTAAACAATCAAATATTTAATCTCATCTAAGCCAAATCAATCTGTAGTGAATTCAGCCTGCTGTTCATTAAACCAATAATGCTGAATCTTTCCTGTATTTGAAACCGTATTAAAGCTATTTGGATTATGATGATATAAACGAGTAGAAGTTGCTGTACCCGCATGAATATCATAAATAGGATGATCTATTTCCAGATGGTAAATTTGAGTTAAATCATATATAGCCGTTTTATGAAGATGACCATGCAGCATTCCGAATAATCCAGTTGTACTCCACTTCTCTAAGGCGATTTTTCCTAAAACCGGACAATCCTTTATTCCATGCTTATTATCGGGTGGTGTATAAAAAGGTTGATGGAAAACCACTAGCTTTAATTTATCTTTAGGCCCTTTTTGTAAACGCTCATAAGTATCTTGAATTTGTTCAATCGAAATATGACCACGCGTATGGTAACGACGGCGTATGCTATTTACACCAACAATATAAAAATGTTCGGTTTCTAAAGTTGGCTCCAGTTCACCAAAAAAATATCGATAACGAGTAAATGGAGAAAAAAAACGATTCCAGACATGATACAAAGGAATGTCGTGGTTGCCTGGCACCACTAAATAAGGAATATTGAGACTATCTAAATATTGCCGACATTTAAAAAATTGTTCGTATTTGGCACGTTGAGTAATATCTCCACTTACAACAATTACTTCAGGCTGTTGCTGAATACAGAAGTGCCTAATTGCCTCTAAACACTCTTGTTTTTCCGTTCCAAAGTGTAAATCAGACAGATGTAATAACATTCGGCACCATTATATTTAAAGCATTTTTTTCTACAGTGAAATTTAAAGGTGGTTTCATCTCTATGATTTCACCATCTAAAGCAACTGTAAGTTTCGATTTTTTTGCACATTCGACTACAACATGATCTGCACAAAAACTATATACATCTTGGGCATCTTCAACTTTACCTTGAATCCACTGCCAAAGCATATTCAGTAAACTCAGCTTATCACTTTTTGTAATTACAACTCCAGCAACTCGTCCCTGTGCTGCACATTCTGCAATTCTAAGTTTCATATCACATAGTTGTAATTGATTATTCCCAAAGAAAATAAGAGGTGCTTTAACGGGATATTTTTTACCATCTACGGTTATAGATAGCTTCATTGACTTATTTTCTCTTAACAAAACATCTAAAGCTGATGTATAGGCATGTAAAGGAAGCCTTCCTAAATATTTATTGTAGAGTTCGCGCTTTTTGATAAAGAGTGGATATAGTCCTAAACTAGCATTATTTAAATAAATATGATCATTGATTGCTGCTATATGTACTGACCGAGGAATGCCTGTAGCAATCACTTGTGCTGCTTCTAAAAGATCTAGCGGAATATCTAAAACTTTAGCGACATAGTTAAAAGTACCTAAAGGCAAGATTCCCATTGGAATAGAAGTATTCTTAAGTTTAGATGCAACAGCATTTAATGTGCCATCCCCACCAGCTGCAACAACCACCCCTATATTTTCGTTTTGTGAATGCCGATGAATAACATTATTCATCAGATCATCGAACAATGTATTTTCATTTAATTCAAATACTTGTATTTCAAAACCATGTTCAGTAAATACAGTCATCAGTTGCTCATAAACATCTTCATGTTTTGAAGCGTGAAATCCTGATTTTTCGTTATAGATGATCGAAAGAGGTTTCAAGGGCCGCATTTTATTATCGTAAAGTAAGATGTTTATTCTATTTTGTATATAAAATCACCTATTAAAAGTCTCTTTATGTAAATTTTGAATGATCTTCATTTGTTTAATCAATAATAATTCTCAAAAAAAATTTAAGAGTTAATTTATTGATTTTAAATAAAATAACTTAAGTAAATAACACACATATAACATAAAAATATAAAAGCAAAAACCATATAAAATATCATAAGCAAATGATTTTTAAATAAAAACAATCGGAATTCCAAATATCTAATTGTTAGTCTTTAGTCTTATTTTTTTTATGATTTTATGCTTTAATACAGCCACTTTTTTATTTGATCTTTCATTGTACCCCAATGAATAGACTTGTACGTTGTACATATTTTGAATAGGCCTCACCATGACCACAGTGAACGCACCAGAATTCGTTCGTCATCCTAAGCTTATAGCATGGGTTGAAGAAATTGCAAACTTAACCAAACCAGCAAAAATCGAATGGTGTGACGGAAGCGAAGAAGAGTATCAACGTCTAATCGACTTGATGATCGCTAACGGCACCATGCAGAAATTAAACCAAGAAAAACATCCTGGTTCTTATCTTGCAAATTCTGACCCATCTGACGTTGCGCGTGTTGAAGATCGTACTTACATCTGCTCTCAAAATAAAGAAGATGCTGGTGCGACAAACAACTGGGAAGATCCAGCTGTTATGCGTGAAAAATTAAATGGTTTATTTGAAGGTTCAATGAAAGGCCGTACGATGTACGTTGTTCCTTTCTCTATGGGTCCTTTAGGTAGCCATATTGCTCATATCGGTATCGAGTTAACTGATTCTCCTTATGTTGCTGTTAGCATGCGCAAAATGGCACGTATGGGTAAAGCTGTTTATGATGTATTAGGTACAGACGGCGAATTTGTTCCTTGTGTACACACAGTAGGTGCTCCACTTGCTGAAGGTCAAAAAGACGTTGCATGGCCTTGTAACCCAGAGAAATATATCGTTCATTACCCAGAAACTCGTGAAATCTGGTCTTTCGGTTCTGGTTACGGCGGTAACGCATTACTTGGTAAAAAATGTTTAGCTCTTCGTATCGCTTCTGTCATGGGACGCGAACAAGGTTGGTTAGCTGAACACATGCTTATTCTTGGTGTGACTAACCCTCAAGGTGAAAAACACTACATCGCTGCTGCATTCCCATCTGCTTGTGGTAAGACAAACTTTGCAATGTTAATTCCACCAGCAGGTTATGAAGGTTGGAAAATCGAAACTGTAGGTGACGATATTGCTTGGATCAAACCAGGTGAAGACGGGCGTTTATATGCGATTAACCCTGAAGCTGGTTTCTTCGGTGTAGCTCCTGGTACAAATACCAAGACTAACCCGAACTGTATGGCAACACTTCATAAAGATGTTATCTATACAAACGTAGCAGTAACTGAAGATGGTCAAGTATGGTGGGAAGGTCTTTCTAAAGAAGTTCCATCAAACTTAACAAACTGGAAAGGTCAACCTCACGTAAACGGCGAAAAAGCAGCACATCCAAATGCTCGTTTCACTGTTGCAGCTGGTCAATGTCCATCTATCGATGCTGACTGGGAAAACCCAGCAGGTGTTCCAATTTCTGCATTCATCTTCGGTGGTCGTCGTGCAGATACAGTTCCTTTAGTTTCTGAAGCTTTTGACTGGGTTGACGGTGTATATAAAGCGGCAACTATGGGTTCTGAAACTACTGCTGCTGCTGTTGGTCAACAAGGTATCGTTCGTCGTGACCCATTCGCGATGCTTCCATTTGCTGGCTATAACATGGCTGACTACTTTGACCACTGGTTAAGCCTTGGTGCAAAAGTAAGCGAGAAAGCTGAAGCTTCTGGCAACAAATTACCGAAAATCTTCAACGTAAACTGGTTCCGTCGTGATGCTGAAGGCAACTTTGTATGGCCTGGTTTCGGTCAAAACATGCGTGTTCTTGAGTGGATCATTGACCGCTGTGAAGGTCGTGCAAACGCTGTTGAAACACCAATCGGTTTTGTTCCAACATATGAAGACTTGAACTGGAAAGGCACTGAGTTCAGTAAAGAACAATTTGACCTTATCACTACTCAAGATAAAGACCAGTGGGTTACTGAAATTGAAAGCCACACTGAGTTATTCAATAAACTTGGCGAGCGCTTACCAAAAGCATTAAAAGAACGTCAAGCAGCATTACTTGAAGCTGTAAAAACTGGCTTCTAATTGCTAAATATAAAAAAGGCCGCTTTATGCGGCCTTTTTTATTATGCGGCATCATCTTTTAGTCGACGTTCAGATAAGTAAGCTTCTAACACTTTTACCTGTTTTTCATTAAACGCCAAACCTAATTTAGATCTTCGCCAGAGTATGTCTTCTGCAGTATTTGCCCACTCATATTCGCATAAATATTTAACTTCACATTCAAATAAATCATGACCAAAATTTTGCCCCAATTGTTCTATACTATTTCGTTCATGAAGCATGTTCCAAACTCTTGTGCCATATGCATGTGCCCAACGTTTGGCAAGGGATTCTGAAACTCCATTTACACTTAATTGAATCTGGTTGATTAAATCATCTAATGTAGTCCAGTTCTCAGCACCGGGTAATGGTTCATTGGCAGTCCACT
The DNA here is from genome assembly GCF_000582255.1 of Acinetobacter sp. 1566109. NCBI lineage: Bacteria > Pseudomonadati > Pseudomonadota > Gammaproteobacteria > Moraxellales > Moraxellaceae > Acinetobacter > Acinetobacter sp. 1566109. Next base: position 7,855 of record NZ_JEYB01000031.1, read on the forward strand.
CCTCTGCCATTTCACTAAAGAACGGAGACAAATGCTCTAAAGCGGTCTCAGCCAGTTTCCGATAAGTCGTAATCTTGCCACCAAATACCGATAACAATGGTGCCGTTTTATCTTCCGTCTGTAGTGCCAAAGTATAGTCGCGGGTAATTGCCGAAGGGTTATCAGACTCATCATCACATAAAGCACGTACACCTGAGTACTGACTTACAATATCTGCTCGCGTTAACTGGTTTTTAAAATGTGAATTTGTCACTGTCAAAAGGTAATCTATTTCTACATCAGTAATCTCTACCTTTTGTGGATCACCTGTGTATTCCTGATCTGTTGTACCAATGAGGGTATATTTTTCTAAATAAGGAATTGCAAAAACGATCCGTCGGTCTTCGTTTTGCATAATAAAAGCCTTATGACAGTCATATAGCTTTGGCACAACAATATGGCTTCCTTGGATCAATCGGACTTGATAAGGAGATCTTAAATTTAGATTTTCACTAATAATTTCTTCAACCCAAGGACCAGCTGCATTTACTAAAGCTCTTGCACGTATCTGATAAACCTCTGCTCCACTTTGTAGTTCCAAATACCAAAGTTCTTGTTCTTTATAAGCCTTAACACATCGTGTTCGTGTCACGACTTTGGCACCCTGCTCTTTAGCTTGTAGCGCATTTAACACCACAAGACGTGCATCATCTACAGTACAGTCAGAATATTCAAAGCCACGCGTTATCGCTGGTTTTAAGGGACTATCTTCTTTGAAATAAATCAGATTTGAACCTAATAATTTTTCTCGTTTTCCCAAATGATCATAAAAAAATAGGCCCGCTCGAATTAACCATGCAGGACGCAAATGCGGTCTATGAGGCATAATAAAACGCATTGGTGCAATAATATGTGGCGCTTTCGCCAACAACACTTCTCGCTCTGCTAATGCTTCTCTGACTAACCTGAATTCTTTATGTTCTAAATAGCGTAGACCACCATGAATTAATTTACTGCTAGCAGATGAGGTGTGACTGGCTAAATCATCTTTTTCACACAAAAATACCGATAGTCCACGGCCTGCTGCATCGTTGGCAATACCCACTCCATTAATACCGCCACCAATTACAGCAATATCATATACTTTTGAATAATCATTAGTTTGTACTGTCATTTCTCATATTCTTTTTATTGTTGATCTTATAAAAATTAAAACATCAAATTGATGAAACAACAATCAAAAAAGTAGAATAATCAATTTTGAATAAATAAACATTGAGCCGCTAATTAATTACTCTACTTTTAATTTAACTCATTAAAGAACAAATCAATCCTCAGCCCAACTTTGACTGCGTTTCACTGCTTTCAACCAACCCTTATAAATAAACTCAGATTGTTCAGCAGACATTTTGGGTTCAAAAACTTTTTCTATGGCAGATTTATTTCTTAACTCGTGCAGATCTTGCCAGAAACCCGTTGCTAAACCTGCAAGGAAAGCTGCGCCCAAAGCAGTGGTTTCTTTCATTATTGGACGTTCTACAGGGGTTGCTAAAATATCAGACTGAAATTGCATCAAGAAGTTATTTTCCGTTACGCCACCATCAACACGGAGCGTACGAAGTTCTTCTTCTGCATCTTGCTGCATAGCATCTAAAACATCTCGAGTTTGAAAAGCAATGGACTCTAAAGTTGCACGAATAATATGTTCAATACTAGCCCCACGCGTCAGACCAAAAATTGCTCCGCGTGCTGTCGGGTCCCAATACGGTGCCCCCAATCCGGTAAAAGCTGGAACGACATATACACCATTACTGTCTTTTACTCGTGTTGCATAATGCTCAGAATCTTTAGCGTTCTTAATAACCTTTAATTCATCGCGTAACCACTGTACACAAGAGCCACCATTAAACACGGCACCTTCTAAAGCATAATTCACTTCACCGCTTGCACCGCATGCAATAGTGGTCAGTAATCCATGCTCTGAACGAACAATCTTCTTACCTGTGTTCATGAGTAGAAAGCAGCCTGTACCATAGGTATTTTTAGCCTGTCCTGACTCAACACACATTTGACCAAAAAGTGCAGCCTGTTGATCACCCGCGATTCCCGCAATAGGAATACCTACTTCTTGGCCACTAATGGTATGTGTATACCCATAGACCTCAGATGAACTACGTACCGCAGGTAGCATTGCTCTAGGAATATCTAAAGCTTGTAAAAGTTTTTCATCCCATTCAAGCTTTTCGATATCAAACAGCATAGTCCGTGAAGCATTGGTAAAATCAGTGACATGAACAGCGCCATTGGTTAGTTTCCAAATGAGCCACGTATCCACCGTACCAAACAACAACTCTCCTCGCTCAGCACGCTCACGGCTGCCTTCCACGTGATCTAAAATCCATTTAATTTTTGTGGCCGAAAAATATGGATCAATCACTAAGCCTGTGGTTTTACGAATATATTCTTGCCAACCTGCTTTATGCAATTGATTACAAATTTCAGTCGTCTGTCGGCTCTGCCAAACAATCGCATTGTAAATCGGCTTACCTGTTTTTTTATCTCAGACAATGGTGGTTTCTCGCTGGTTTGTAATCCCAATTGCTGCAACTTGCTCACTCTTGATGCCTGCTTGAGCCAAAGCCTCTACCCACACAGCGCTTTGAGTTGCCCAAATTTCCATTGGATCATGTTCAACCCAGCCCGGCTGAGGGTAAATCTGAGTAAACTCTCTTTGAGCAATACTGACAACATTTGCATCATGATCTAAAACAATTGCTCTTGAGCTTGTTGTGCCCTGATCAAAAGCAACAATATATTTCTTTGGGCAATTTGACATCTGAATGTCCCTTTCATTATCCACACACATCTAGTCCACAATGCAAAGACATTATGCCTAACTGTATTTATTTAAAATTTTCTTTGGAATATATCATTATTTTTAAGGGATATAGGTTTTCTTCGCCCAAACATTACTCATTCTTTATCGGTTTTTACTACTTGGGAAAAAATAATATTCTAAAAATCCGAGTAAGCTTATAAAAATGAACTGATCGGCTAATTTGAAATCACATAAATATTCAACTTATTCCTTTGCTTAAATAATAAACATTGTTTTACAGACATAAAAAAAATAAAGTGAAATACTCCTCTAGATAATATGTAAAAACGGAATAAATCTTCTCTTCTATAGCATTCAACCCAAGCGAAACATGGAGCGACTCATGGTTGATCAACCTTCTACCGCAACACCTCCACATTCTAATTTAGATACAAAAACCCGTCTAAAATCAATTTTGGGCGGTTCTGCTGGCAACCTTGTCGAATGGTACGACTGGTATGTATATGCCGCATTTACGCTCTATTTTGCTCATGCTTTTTTCCCAAAAGGGAGCCAAACTGCTCAACTTCTTCAAGCAGCTGCAATTTTTGCAGTAGGCTTCCTTATGCGTCCGATTGGCGCATGGATAATGGGGATTTATTCAGACCGTAAAGGACGTAAAGCTGGCCTTACGCTTTCTGTCACCTTAATGTGTGTTGGCTCTCTACTCATTGCGGTTACCCCTTCCTACGAAAGTATTGGCGTATTTGCACCATTACTTTTGGTTATTGCACGTTTAATTCAAGGCTTAAGTGTAGGTGGTGAATACGGTGCAAGTGCGACATATTTAAGTGAGATGGCTGAAAAGAACCGTCGTGGTTTTTTCTCAAGCTTCCAATATGTCACCTTAATTGCAGGACAACTTACAGCTTTATGTGTACTACTCATCTTGCAAATGGTACTCACCGAGCAGCAATTGCATGACTGGGGATGGCGTATTCCCTTTTTCATTGGTGCACTTTTAGCAATTGTGGTATTCCGTATTCGCCGTGGGCTATTAGAAACACAATCTTTTAAAAATGCTCAAACAGAGACAGATCAGCCAAAATCAGGAATGTTTGCTTTATTTAAGCATTATCCTAAAGAAGCTTTTACAGTATTGTTCTTAACTGCTGGTGGTACACTCGCTTTTTATACTTACACCACCTATCTACAAAAATATTTAGTCAATACATCTGGTTTTACCAAACCTGAAGCGACTCAAATTACTACTTTAGCATTATTTATTTTTATGTGTTTACAGCCATTGGCGGGGGCATTATCAGATCGAATTGGGCGTAAACCACTGATGATTTTCTTCGGGGTAACAGGTGTTTTATTCACATATATTTTATTTGATGCTCTCGCAAACACGCATAACTACTGGACTGCATTCTGGTTATGCTTTGGGGGCCTGATCATGGTGACTGGCTACACTTCAATTAATGCTGTCGTGAAAGCTGAACTTTTCCCAGCACATATTCGTGCTTTGGGCGTAGCTCTCCCTTATGCAATTGCAAACACTTTATTTGGAGGAACAGCCGAATTCTTCGCATTAAGTTTTAAAGAAGCTGGTCATGAATCTTGGTATTTCATTTATGTCAGTATTATGATTTTCATTTCATTGCTGATTTATATCTTTATGAAAGACACCAAACATCATTCAAAAATCAAAGAACATTAATATTTTTATTAGAGCTAATATCATGAGCCGATGTTAGCTCTAAACTAGTGAATAACCACAAACAACGCTTCTATTTTATGAGATACTGCGTATAAGAAAATAAGGACGATACTGATGAATAAAAGTATTTTATGTTTGGCATTAAGTAGTATGTTTATTTTAACTGCTTGTCAGACTACGCCTCGACAATATAATGGTTCAACTGGCTATCAGATTGAAAACCAAACTAAAACTTCAGCGACTCTAGCTTATACTTTAGCTGGCCGTAGTAACCAGCAACTTGATGAGCGCAAATTACAACGTGCTTGTCAGAATGTGTTAGGTGCCCAGAAAGTTTATAAATTATCAATTTTAAGCATCAACGAAATTCCTAATCCAGCTAAAGATGAGCATTATGGAATTCAACTCGGTGAAACTCGCGCGTCTTTTGGCTTATCAAATACACCTAGCTTAAATAATGGTGAAGATTATGCGACACGCCAAGCACTTGAAGCACGCCCAAGTACATTGAAAGTTGTTCGTTATACTTGTTCATAACATAAAAAAGACGCTGTTCTTTTACAGCGTCTTATAAAAACTTACATTTCTAAATTCTTTTGCTTCATCCAAATCTGGCCACGTTGTCGCACTTCTTTCTTCAATTTTTTCATATTTTGGATGACTAAAATTTTTAACACGGCTATCGGCTACCCATACTTCTGGTGCAAATTTTAAAAATTCGTCTAAGAAAAAGCGGTTACATTGGTCATATAACACATCAGCAGCGAGTAAAACATCAACCTGCTCAGCTTTATATAAATCATCCAGATATTCGAGCTCTACATCATTAAGTAAAGCATTTTCACGGCAAGCATTTAGACTAACCTGATCAATATCACAGCAGATTACGCGTTTTGCTCCTGCCATTTTCGCAGCAATTGCCACTACACCAGAACCTGCTCCGAAATCTAACACCACTTTATCTTTAACATGGTGCGGCTCTGCAAGTATCCACTGAGCCATCGCCAAACCTGATGCCCAACAGAAAATCCAATACGGCGTGTCATTCCAGATACGGCGAATAACTTCGTCATCTAAACGATCAGTTGGAAAAACTGGAGGAATCAACCATAAAGAAATTGGAGTTTCTGGCAACTGTTGTGCCATTAATTCACAATGAGGAATGACTTCATGTAGGGCTTGAAGTAAATGTTCAGGGGCTTTAGACAGTTGAAAGGTGCAGCTCATAAATAAGCTCAACAATTTACAATTACTATTTGATACGCGTTAACGTCATCCGCAATTGTTCGAGGTAGGACTACATTAAACTAAAATGTTTCTGCGACTCATCTATAGCTAACCAGTAGCTGACGAGTTTTGCGGATGACAAATGGTTTTGGTTACTTTTCCCGAAAGAAAAGTAACATACGAGCTCCTAACATTTGCGTTAAACGGTAGGACGCCGTCGTGAATAAATTAAATTAACCTAAAGCTTTTTCAGCAGCTTCTACAGTTTGGCGAATCAAAGTAGTAATGGTCATTGGACCAACACCACCCGGTACTGGTGTATAAGCAGAAGCAATTTCTTCAATACCTTGTAATTGAATATCGCCTACACCGCCTCCATCACGTGGGTGGAAACCAGCATCTACAACAACTGCACCCTGTTTAATCCAGTCTTTTTGAATAAGTTCAGCTTTACCTACAGCACCAACAATAATGTCAGCCTGTTTCACAAGCTCAGGTAAGTTTTGTGTACGTGAATGACAAATCGTTACTGTTGCATTTGCTTGTAACAACATCATTGCCATTGGTTTACCTAAAATTGCTGAACGGCCAACCACAACCGCGTGTTTACCAGCAATTTCGATGTTGTTTTCTTTAAGAATTGTCATGATACCCGCAGGAGTTGCTGAACCATATGCAGCCTCACCCATCGCCATACGGCCAAAACCAAGGCAAGTTACACCATCTACATCTTTTGCTAATGAGATCGCATCAAAACACGCACGCTCATCAATTTGTGCAGGAACTGGATGTTGTAAAAGAATACCGTGAACATCTGGATTGGCATTAAGCTTTTCGATTTCAGCTAATAATTGTTCTGTTGTGGTTTCTTGTGGTAATTCGATTTTTAATGAATCCATACCTACTCGACGGCAGGCATTTCCTTTCATACGTACATAAGTTGCAGAAGCACCATCATCTCCAACCAAAATAGTCGCTAAAATCGGGGTACGACCTGTTTTTGCTTTCAAAGCTTCAACACGTACCAACAAATTTTCTTCAATTTGCTTTGCTAATGCACGACCGTCTAAAACCAATGCCACAGCACATCTCCAAGGTAGACATGAATTTAATGTGCCAATAATACATGATAATTTCGACAATTTTATTCTAGATGTTGTTTTTATGTGCATCTTCGCTCAAAACAGTATTGTTTTTTTTGTAAAGGTTGCTAATATGTGCATCACCAAATGTAGGCGGGGTGGCAGAGTGGTCATGCAGCGGACTGCAACTCCGTGGACGCCGGTTCGATTCCGACCTCCGCCTCCAAATTTGGTAAAGCCCGGGTGGTGAAATAGGTAGACACAGGGGATTTAAAATCCCCCGCCCTCAAAGCGTGCCGGTTCGAGTCCGGCCCCGGGCACCATCTTCAAGTACTGAATATGGTGTCATAAAGAATCCAGCGTAAGCTGGTTTTTTTATGCCTAAAAAAAGGGTTACCTCAGCAACCCTCTACTTTTCTATAGTTTCAAGCAGTCTTTTGATCTTGTTTTAACGGCATCAAATTTAGATCCAATACAATATCGTTTTGTCGGCTTGAATCTATCTGATATTCGGTATTTTTAATTGAATCTACAAATCTCCACTCAGAATGAACTTGTGCCTGATCTAGAGTAACCAATAAGTATCCTCGTTGATTTAAATTACAGTAGGCCAATTCATCAATTAATGTAGTAAAAGCAAATTCAAACTGTTGCAGTTGAGCCAGTGGAATACTTAAATATTTTTCTAAACCTGGAGACGATACAGAACTAGTCGCCAATTCAACTCCAATATACTTTCCTTTCTGGCTATATAAATAAGATGCCCATGCGTTATGAGTATCCCCCGCTAACACAATGATCTTTTTATTAAACTCTGCCAATTTGTCATATACAAACTCTCTCTCAGCATAGTAACCATCCCAAGCATCTAAATTGTATGGTGCCACCGTCATAATTCTTGCTTTTTCTTGAGCTGTTAATGTTGGATCATTTTGTTGCAAACGAAGTTTTAAAGTAACCAACTCGGTGATTTGTGTATTCATTTTAGCAAGTGTTTCAGGCGAAGTTCCCCCTGAAGTAATTTGCCCTAAAGATGCCAATAGCTCAGCTGGAATCCACATTTTACTCATCAAGACTTGCTGCCCAACAACATTCCATGTAGCTGTAGATTGCTTTAATTTATCGACCAGCCAATCTCTTTGCGTATAACCCATTAAAGTACGCGCTGGATTAGTTAAATCTGCCTGAAATTTGGCAATATCCAAACCAGAGGCTGTCATATAGTCTTTGTATTCAAGCTGCTTATCACGCGCAATAATACGCGTATCTAGCATGGTTAATTGGACAAGTGAACCAAAGTTAAACTGACGATAAATATTTAAATGGTCAGAACTAGAGACTGGGCGAATTGGCATCCATTCAAAATAAGCTTGTAGAGCAGCTAATTTTCTATCTGAAAAAGACCCTTCATCGCTTTGATGATTTTCCGCACCCTCACGCCAAGCATCATTCGCTAGTTCGTGATCATCCCAAATTACAATAAAAGGATGACGCTGATGAGCAGCTTGCAAATCTTTATCCTGACGATAAAGTGCATAACGTTTGCGATAATCCTCTAATTTAATAATTTCTTTATTATTATCAGCAGGTAGCATACGCCCAAGCTTTATCGCATCTTCCGCCGCATAACCATCTGCACCATATTCATAGATATAGTCCCCCAAATGGATAATGACATCGACATTCTGTTTAGCCATTTCCCGATAGACATAAAAGTAACCCGCAGGATAATTCGAGCAAGAACATACTGCAAAGCTCACTTTATTCGTAGAAGTTGGTAATGTTTTCGTCTGTCCTACTGGTGAGACTTTACTACCAAATTTAAAACGGTAGTAGTACACCGTATCTGCTTGTAACCCAGCTGCATCAACTTTCACTGTAAAGTCATCAGTCTTGCTTGTTTCAACCATTCCCGTCTTTAAATTTTGTTTAAACTGATTATCGGTTGAAATTTCCCATACAACTTTTAAGCGCACCCCAGAGTCTGTCGGTGTTACTCGTGTCCACAAAATAACTTTATCTTGTAGTGGGTCCCCGCTTGCGACACCATGAAGAAAATCTGCTTGTATTTCTGGACTTTCATCATCTGAGCCATCGTTACAACCTGTAAAAGCAATAGGTATAGATAAAGCCCCAAAACCGAATAGACTTTTTTGAATTAATTCTCGGCGTGAAATTTTCTCTGACATAAAATTCTCTAAGTTTTAAGCAATGAGTGCCTTAAACTTAAGTACATAACATGAACAGCTGATCTCAGTTTGATGAACAAATCATGACAAAAATTGGTTAATTTATATAAATACCGATAAGAACTGATTGAAAATAAAGCAAACTCTCCGATTTTCTCTTGCCAATCGCGCACTTGTCCTCTATTATTGCGCACATGCCCGGGTGGTGAAATAGGTAGACACAGGGGATTTAAAATCCCCCGCCCTCAAAGCGTGCCGGTTCGAGTCCGGCCCCGGGCACCATTTTCAACTATTGAATTTGGTGCTACAATGAATCCAGCGTAAGCTGGTTTTTTTATGCCTAATGAAAATGATCCCATGATAAGAATATTAATATTTATATCCTCTCTACTCTTTATACCTTCTATAAATGCTGGAGATATTTTTAACGGCACTATCCTATTTAAAAATAAATATTGGCATTTTATACGCTGCTCTATCACTCAAGATGACTATTTAATTGAAGCTTCTCAAGATGTGATTACTCAATTAAAAGCATTACAGCAGAAAGAGAAAAAATATTGGGTAAGCTTATTAGCAGATGTCAAAGTACAGCAGAATGGAAATTTAATATTGGAAGTTGAGAAAATAGATGAAGTTCATTTAGGGTCTTCATGTCATTTATTAGATGCACTTGAAAGCTTTGAAAATCGAGAGTAATTACCACTCTCGATTCATAACCAGCTCTTCCATTTCAAGATCTAAAAATCCTGCATCTTGCACCACCATCATCATTGCCTCCGCAATATAATCAGCAGCACTATCATCAAGCGATGAATCTAGATCTTCAAACTGGGGTTTCATTTCATTAATTTCACTTATAGTCTGATGAGCATATCGATAAACATCTTGATCAGCTAAAGCAGGCTTTTGAACTTTTTTAGCAAATTGTTCAATGAGCTGCTTAAGTTCAGCGACCAAAATATCTGGATAATATTCATCATCAAACATCGGGAGAAGTAGGTCTTCGAACATACAAAAGATTACACAACAGCAAAAACTTGCCGCTTATAACATATTTTCACAAAAATCACGAGATTTTTACCCGACTCACTCATCCACTTTATTTAAGACACCCATACCCTAGTCTATTTATACAAGGGAATTTCAAGCTTGTTGCATAGCTTGCCAAACCGAGATAGCGTCATGCATTGCTTTTACATCATGTGCTCTGACAATGGATGCTCCTTGTTGAATACTAAGCAAATGCCCAGTAACACTTCCGACAGCACGTTGATCAGCGGCAGCACCTTTTAAAGCTTCCCCGATAAACCGTTTACGAGAAAGACCAGATAAAATTGGATAGCCCAATTCATTAAGTTTCCAAAATTCTTTTAATAGTTTTAAATTTTGCTGAGCATTTTTTGCAAAACCAAATCCGGGGTCAACAATAATGTTGTGCTTTTTTACCCCAACAGCCAAAGCCTCATCAATACGTTGTTGCAACTCTTGCATCACATCAAGTGTTACATCAGCGTATTGATCCAACTGATTCATTGTGGTTGGCTCACCACGCATATGCATAATCACCACAGGGATATCTAGCTCTACAGCGGTTTTTAAAGCATTAGGACGTGTTAAGGCGCGAACATCATTCCAGATATGTGCGCCTACTGCTTTTGCTGCGCGAATAACTTCTGGCTGGCTCGTGTCGATCGATAAAATAATATTATGATGAGATAAAGCTTCCACAACAGGTACCACACGGCGCACCTCTTCTTCTACTGCAACTTCTGAGGCACCAGGTCTGGTAGATTCTCCCCCAATATCAATAATAGTCGCACCTTGCTCAATCATACTCAGTGCATAATCAACCGCTTGGTCTAATTGGTTATGCTTACCGCCATCACTAAAAGAATCTGGGGTAACATTTAAGATACCCATGACATGAGGCTGAGATAAATCTAATTGAAGCTGTCCACACTGTAAAATCTGCTTAGGTAAAGAAATTAACTGCATAAAAAGCTCCGGTTCGAAATCAGCAGCTATTTTAACAAGTATGCTTTACATGCTGTCGATTTCTTTCAGCTTTATCGAAATTTAAGACAAATAAAAAAGCCACATGATTGTGGCTTTTTTATTAATTAACTTAATTCATTGCTGGTAATGGCGGTGGAGTAGATGGACCATCTTTTGGTGGTTCAAACGCAGATACCGGATTTTCAGCAATATAAACTTTAGGTGGTTGAGGCTCACGACCCTCCATGATGTCACGGATTTGATCGCGATCAATAGTTTCCCATTCCATCAAAGCTTTAACCATTGCATGTGCGATATCTTTATTATTTTCCAAGATATCACGAGCAACTTTATACTGTTCATCTAAAATACGGCGTACTTCCTGATCAACTTGCTGTTGAGTAGCTTCAGAAATTGTACGGCTACCTACGTTACCGAAGAATCCATTTTGGTTTTCATCTTCGTAAACCATAACACCCATTTTGTCAGACATACCGTACTTCGTTACCATCGCACGAGCCATTTTTGTAGCACGTTCGAAGTCATTTGAAGCACCAGTCGATTGTTGCTGAATGAAAACTTCTTCAGCAATACGTCCACCAAACAAAATTGCAATTTCATTCAACATTTTGTCTTTATAGTGGCTAATCTGATCTTGTTCAGGTAACTGCCAAGTTACACCTAAAGCCCAACCACGCGGCATAATTGTTACCTTATGCACAGGGTCAGTACCCGGTAAAATCTCAGCAACAATTGCATGTCCAGCTTCATGGTAAGCAGTTGCACGACGCTCTTCTTCACGTAAAACCATTGATTTACGTTCAGGACCCATATAGATCTTGTCTTTTGCATCTTCAAAGTCATGCATATCGACAGTGTTCTTATTACGGCGAGCAGCAAACAAAGCAGCTTCATTTACAAGGTTTGCCAGCTGAGCACCAGAGAAACCAGGGGTACCACGAGATAAAACTTTAACATCTACACCAGTAACTGAAGGCAATTTTTTCAAATGCACATTCAGTATTTGTTCACGACCACGGATGTCAGGTAAACCAACCATAACTTGACGGTCGAAACGTCCTGGACGTAATAATGCTTTATCCAATACGTCAACACGGTTAGTCGCAGCAATAACGATTACGCCTTCATTACCTTCAAAACCATCCATCTCTACGAGCATTTGGTTCAAGGTTTGCTCACGCTCATCATGTCCACCACCTGTACCCGAACCACGGTGACGGCCTACTGCATCAATCTCATCGATAAAAATGATACATGGTGCATGACGTTTTGCTTGTTCAAACATGTCACGGACACGGGACGCACCCACACCCACAAACATTTCAACAAAGTCAGAACCAGAAATGCTAAAGAATGGAACTTTTGCTTCACCAGCAATTGCTTTGGCTAATAACGTTTTACCAGTACCTGGAGGACCAACCATAAGTACACCACGTGGAATCGTAGCGCCCAAGCGTTTGAATTTTGCAGGATCTTTTAAGAAATCTACAATTTCCACAACTTCTTGTTTGGCTTCATCACAACCAGCAACGTCAGCAAAAGTCACTTTGATTTGGTCTTCTGAAAGCATTTTCGCTTTCGATTTACCAAAACTCATCGGACCATTTTTACCGCCTGCACCACCACCCATGTTACGCATAAAGAACATAAATAACAGAATGATTAACAGTACAGGGAAACTAGCAATGAGAAGTTGCATCAAAATGCCTTGACGTTGTGGTGCTGTGCCCTCTACAACAACATTTTGCTTGTTTAAGCTTGGCATAAGTTCAGTGTCTTCAACTTGCGGACGAACAGTTTCAAACTGAGATCCGTTAGTTTTTTCACCACTAATATTTAAACCGTCAATCGTGACTTGCTTAATTTGGCCAGCATTCACCGCTGCAACAAAATCTGAATATTTCATTGCAGTAGGCTTATTGCGGTCACTGATATTACTGAAAATTAAAATCAGAACACCCAGTATTATTAGCCACAATACGGCATTCTTGAAGTAATCGCTCAAAGCTTTATTCCCATATCGATCTAATTTGATCATGCCCAATCTTGGCCGATCGTCTTAAAAACAGCAATTGTCTTGCTTGCGGATAACCTAAAAGATACAAAATGCACAATTTTTAGGAGCTTGGCAAGTAAACTTTATTGCAATGCTTTCTTACGCCCTTGTCCAACCAAAAAAACTTCTTTAGATCGTGCCCGAGAAGCTGCTGGTTTTGCTGTTTTTAACACATCAAAACTATCAACGACTTGTTTACGAAACTCATCAAATCCTGCGCCTTGGAACACTTTAACAACAAACTGTCCATTTGGACCCAAGACTTTCTGAGCAAAGTCTAAAGCAAGTTCACACAAGTAAATCTGTCGAGGTTGATCAACAGCCCTATTACCTGATGTATTGGGGGCCATATCAGAAATTACAATGTCTACTTGTCTTCCGTTTAAAATATTTAACAATTTTTCAAATACAGCTTCTTCTCTGAAGTCGCCTTGTAAGAAAGTGACATCCGGCAAAGCATCCATAGGTAAAATATCGGAAGCAATAACTAAACCCTTGCTACCAACAAGTTTCCCAGCAATTTGCGACCAACTCCCAGGAGCTGCTCCCAAATCAACCACTGTCATGCCTGGCTTGATCAACTTATATTTTTCTTGAATTTCAAGAAGTTTATAGGCTGCTCGTGCACGATATCCTTCCTTTTGTGCTTTTTTTACAAAAGGATCGTCTAGATGTTCCCTCATCCACGCACGACTACTTTTAGACAATTTTTGGTTTGTGATGCGTGTTGCCATAACTCACTAAATATCAAAAAAACTTCTGATTGCTCATTGTACGTGAAAATTACTCTCATTACAGTACGGATGTAACGTAATCTCAATAACTTTTACAGTTTTTTTCCAATAATGTTGATCGATTATTTATACAGTTTTTCGTACATTTGATTTTAAGTTTTTTGCTATACTAAGTCGTTTTTAAAATCAGGTATTTTTAATGGCCGCTTTATCTATTCATGAACGTAAACGTTTACGTCAAATTGGTCACGTGCTTAATCCGGTTGTCATGATTGGTGGACAAGGCTTAACAGATGCTGTAATCGAAGAAACGCTTCGTGCTTTAAATGATCATGAACTCATCAAAGTAAAAATTGCTGGTGAAGACCGTGAAGCTCGCGCAGCTGTAATTGATGCAATTGTAGAAGCAACTGGCGCTGAAGCTGTGCAGAAAATTGGTAAAATCGTTTTACTCTACAAAAAAGCAGCTAAGCAAAACCAACACTTATCTAACCTCGTTCGTCACGCTCACTTAGCAAACTAACTTATTGACTACTTATGGCAAGTTACGAACTTTCAGCTTTTGATCGTTTTCATGCTGTTTCTGTTGTTGGCGCAATTGAACAGCAAGCCCCGCATACATTAAATGTGGGTTTTTGGATTCGTGATCCAAACCAACTTATTATCTGGCCCCAAGAAGTCGCGGCTCATCCTCGTCAAGATTTTTTGTGGGAAGATACTTGTTTTGAAATTTTTATCGGCGTGCATGATGAAGATTTCTACCGGGAAATTAACCTTTCCCCTTCTCAAGCATGGCAGACCTACCAGTTTGAAGAATATCGATATCCAGAAAGCATGCCTCCCCTCGTTGCTTACGATATCGAACTAAATCATCTCAAGCGTACCCATTATGGTTTAAATGTAAGTCTTGATTTAGGTCAGTTTATGCAACAGCACCGTTTGAAATGGGCAAACCTTTATTTAGGTTTAACTGCTGTTTTAAAAACAAAAGATGGTATGCAGTACTATGCAATGCAGCATAGTGGCAAAAATGCTGATTTTCACAATAAACGTGATTGGCTGCATCAGTTTTAAAAAAATAAAAAAGCGAGAAATTAATTCTCGCTTTTTTATTGAATTTTATTCTTCAATTCTTAGTGATCTCTTGCTTTGTTCCAAGCCTCAACCGCATTATTTTTAGTGCGTTTTAAACTTTCACTTAAAGAATCTTTATGTTTTAAAGAAATTTGACTAATGTCACCCTTAAGTTCTTTAGTCACTTTCGTTAAATCTTCAATTAATGCATTAATTTCAGCTTTTAATGTATTTTTCAGTTCATTTAGTCCTTCTTGAGAAGTATTGAACTGAGCTTTAATCACATCAAGACGTTGTAAAATATCTTGTTTAATCTGAGCAAACTGGTTTTGAATATTCTGATTCAATTCTTGAGTTTCAGCCTCAATTTTTTCTTCAGTCTCGGTAATTACAGCTTTAACTTGTTCTTGAGTTTCTGCAATAGCTTCTTTAACTTGCGAAGTTGCTTCATGAGCGACTTCTTTCACCTGTTCTGTTTTTTCAGCTACAACTTCTTTTACCTGTGTTGCTTTTGTACTCACTGCTTTTTTAGCTCGAGTTGTTGTTTTCGCTACAGCTTCTTTTGCTTCAGTTACTTCGGCTTTAACCGTCTCTGCTACAGACGAAGCATTCTCAGCTATATCTTTTGAAACTTGATTATTGCTCATGCTATTTCCTCATATTGTTTATTTTTTAGCTAGTATTACAATAAGTGGAATTGGCTTATTTCAGGCACCAGATTGTTAGACAATTTGCTAAAAGTATCAATTTCAGACAAGCGGATGAGTTTTTTTGCAAAAAGCAAGCAAGGAATTATATTTTTTAATCGAAAATAAATAGACTTTTTAGGGTTCCATGCGTATAATGCGCTGTTAAGTTACAAGCGGGCAGACCGATAGGGAGGGGCATGTTTTTTTAGAACATTGCCTATCTTTTTTAGGTCTACTCGCTTTTTTACAGCCGAAATTCAGGAGCTTTGGTTTGAGCCCCCCCGCCATTTTAGCCCTCGCAGATGGAACGATCTTTAAAGGAACGTCAATCGGCGCAACGGGAAGTACGACTGGAGAAGTCGTTTTTAACACAGCCATGACAGGCTATCAAGAAATTTTGACTGACCCAAGTTATGCACAACAAATTGTGACATTAACTTACCCTCATATTGGTAACACTGGTTGCAACGAAGAAGACGTTGAATCTGGTCGTATCCATAAAGTATGGGCGAATGGTTTAATTATTCGTGACCTTCCACTATTACACAGCAACTTCCGTTCTGAGCAATCATTAAGTGAATATCTGCAAGCACACAATGTTGTTGCAATTGCTGATATTGACACACGTAAACTTACTCGTATTTTACGTGATAAAGGTGCACAAAATGGTTGCATCCTTGCCGGCGAAAATATTACTGAAGAAGAAGCAATTGCTAAAGCTCGCGCTTTTGGTGGTTTAAATGGTTTAGACCTTGCAAAAGAGTGCTGTGATCCAACAGGCTTTGAATGGTCTGAAGGTTCATGGGTATTAGGTAAAGGCTTTACTCAACCTGAGTTAAAATACCACGTGGTTGCATACGATTATGGTGTCAAAACCAACATCTTGCGTATGCTTGCAGACCGCGGTTGCAAACTCACTGTTGTTCCTGCTGAAACTCCGGCTGAAAAAGTATTAGCACTTAATCCAGATGGCGTATTCCTTTCAAACGGCCCTGGCGACCCAGCTGCTTGTGATTACGCTATCGAAGCTGTAAAAACTATTGTTGAAACCACAACATTACCTGTATTTGGTATCTGTTTAGGACACCAAATCTTGGCACTCGCTTCTGGTGCAAAAACTGTAAAAATGAATCATGGTCACCACGGTGCGAACCATCCTGTACAAAATCTTGAAGATGGTACAGTGATGATCACCTCTCAAAACCATGGTTTTGCTGTAGATGCAGAGACATTACCGGCTAACTTAAAAGCAACGCATAAATCAT
This sequence comes from Acinetobacter sp. 1566109, assembly GCF_000582255.1. Taxonomy (NCBI): domain Bacteria; kingdom Pseudomonadati; phylum Pseudomonadota; class Gammaproteobacteria; order Moraxellales; family Moraxellaceae; genus Acinetobacter; species Acinetobacter sp. 1566109. The sequence goes on from NZ_JEYB01000031.1 coordinate 24,710, forward strand.
TGTTCGATGGCACCTTACAAGGTATCCACCGTACTGACAAACCAGCTTTCAGCTTCCAAGGTCACCCTGAAGCAAGCCCTGGTCCACATGATTGTGCACCTTTGTTCGATCACTTCATCGAACTTATCGAAGCATCTAAACAGTAATTACGGAGCGAATAATGCCTAAACGTACGGATATTAAAAGCATCTTAATTATTGGTGCTGGCCCGATTGTGATTGGACAGGCATGTGAGTTTGACTACTCAGGTGCTCAAGCATGTAAAGCACTTCGTGAAGAAGGCTATCGTGTTATTTTGGTTAACTCTAACCCAGCGACCATTATGACTGACCCTTCAATGGCGGATGCAACTTACATTGAGCCAATTACTTGGCAAACTGTTGCTCAAATCATTGAAAAAGAGCGTCCAGATGCAGTCCTTCCAACTATGGGTGGACAAACTGCATTGAACTGCGCACTTGCACTGGATGAAAACGGCGTATTAGCGAAATACAACGTAGAACTTATTGGTGCAACGAAAGAAGCGATTGAAAAAGCTGAAGACCGTAAACTCTTCGACATCGCTATGCGCAAAATCGGTTTGGAATGTCCAAAAGCTGCTATTGCTGAAACCATGGAAGAAGCTTTGGAAATCCAATCTCGCTTTGGTTTCCCAGTAATTATCCGTCCATCATTTACAATGGGCGGTTCAGGCGGCGGTATTGCATATAACCGTGAAGAATTCCTTGAAATTTGTGAACGCGGTTTCGACCTCTCTCCTACTCACCAGTTATTGATTGATGAATCTTTAATTGGCTGGAAAGAATACGAAATGGAAGTTGTTCGTGACAAAAACGACAACTGTATTATCGTATGTGCGATCGAAAACTTTGACCCAATGGGTGTTCACACAGGTGACTCAATCACTGTAGCACCAGCTCAAACATTAACTGACAAAGAATACCAATTGATGCGTAATGCTTCAGTTGCGGTTCTTCGTGAAATTGGTGTTGAGACAGGTGGTTCTAACGTTCAGTTCGGTATTAACCCGAAAGACGGCCGTATGGTTGTGATCGAGATGAACCCTCGTGTATCTCGTTCGTCTGCTCTTGCTTCTAAAGCAACTGGTTTCCCGATTGCAAAAATTGCTGCGAAACTAGCTGTTGGTTATACCCTTGATGAATTGAAAAATGACATCACTGGCGGCGTAACTCCTGCGAGCTTTGAACCATCAATCGACTATGTTGTAACAAAGATTCCTCGTTTTAACTTCGAGAAATTCCCACAAGCAGAACCAGTTCTTACCACTCAGATGAAATCTGTTGGTGAAGTCATGGCAATTGGCCGTAACTTCCAAGAATCTGTACAAAAAGCATTACGTGGTCTTGAAGTTGGTGTAAGCGGTTTTGATGAAAAAATCGAAGCTGGTGCAACAAACGTAAAAGAAACCATTTTAAAAGAGCTTAAAGTTCCGGGTCCTGAGCGTATTTGGTACGTAGCAGATGCATTCCGTCATGGTTTCTCTTTAGATGACGTATTTGAAGCAACTAAGATTGACCGTTGGTTCTTGATCCAAATTCAAGATATCGTTAAGACAGAAGCTCAAGTAAAAACTTTAGGTTTTGGTGATCTAACTGCTGAAAATATCCGTTCGTTCAAACGTAAAGGTTTATCTGACCTTCGTATTGCGAACCTTATGGGTATTTCTCAAAAGCAATTCCGTAAGCAACGTTGGAACTTGGGTGTTTATCCAGTTTACAAACGTGTTGATACATGTGCTGCCGAGTTTGAATCCGGTACTGCATATATGTATTCAACTTACGATGAAGAGTGCGAAGCAAATCCATCAAACCGTGACAAGATCATGGTAATTGGTGGTGGTCCAAACCGTATTGGTCAAGGTATCGAATTTGACTACTGCTGTGTACACGCTGCTTTAGCAATGCGTGAAGACGGTTATGAAACAATCATGGTGAACTGTAACCCTGAAACTGTTTCTACCGACTATGACACATCTGACCGTTTATACTTCGAACCTGTAACACTTGAAGATGTTCTTGAAATCGTACGTACTGAGAAGCCAAAAGGCGTAATTGTACAATACGGTGGTCAGACTCCACTTAAGTTAGCACGTGCTTTAGAAGAAGCTGGTACTCCTATTATCGGTACTTCTCCAGATGCCATTGACCGCGCAGAAGACCGTGAACGTTTCCAACAAATGATTCAACGTTTACAGCTTCGCCAACCAAACAACAGCATCGTAAAATCTGCTGAAGAAGGTATCTCTGAAGCTGCGAAAGTTGGTTATCCGTTAGTTGTTCGTCCATCTTATGTATTAGGTGGTCGTGCAATGGAAATCGTATATAACGAAGATGAACTTAAACGTTACCTTCGCGAAGCAGTACAGGCTTCTAATGAAGCGCCTGTTCTTCTTGATCACTTCCTTGATGATGCAACTGAAGTTGACGTTGACTGCGTATCTGACGGTAAAGATGTCGTAATCGGCGGTATCATGCAGCACATCGAACAAGCTGGTATTCACTCTGGTGACTCTGCATGTTCTATTCCTCCTTACTCTCTTTCTAAAGAAGTACAGGATGAAATGCGTCGTCAAACAGTTGCTATGGCGAAAGAACTTGGTGTAGTTGGTTTGATGAACGTTCAGTTCGCAGTTAAAGGCGATGATATTTACGTTCTTGAAGTAAACCCACGTGCATCACGTACTGTTCCGTTCGTATCGAAATGTATTGGTGAATCTTTAGCAAAAGTAGCTGCTCGTTGTATGGCGGGTCAATCTCTTGAATCTCAAGGCTTTACTAAAGAAATCATTCCAACTCACTTTGCTGTGAAGGAAGCTGTTTTCCCATTTGCTAAGTTCCAAGGCGTAGACCCAATGCTTGGGCCTGAGATGAAATCTACAGGTGAAGTAATGGGCGTTGGTAAGACATTTGGCGAAGCGTTCTATAAAGCCGTTCTAGGTTCAAATGATCGTTTACCTGGTCTACCAACTGAAGGCGAAGAAAAGATTGCTTTCTTATCTGTTCGTGAATCTGATAAGAAATATATTGCTGATATCGCTAAAAAGTTCGTAGCTTATGGCTTCAAACTGGTAGCAACAGGTGGAACGTATAAAGTACTTAAAGAAGCAGGTTTGGAATGTGAATCTGTAAATAAAGTAACTGAAGGACGTCCACATATTGTTGACCGCTTGAAAAATGGTGAAATACACCTTATTGTCAACACTACTGAAGGCAAACAAGCTCAATATGATTCTGCAATGATTCGTCGTGCTGCCCTCCAAGGCAAAGTTTATTACACAACGACTATCAATGGTGCAGAAGCAGTTTGCCAAGCCTTTGCTGTGAAATTGCCAATGGATGTATACCGCTTGCAAGATTTAACTGTAGGTTAATTTTTTTCCGATAAGTCCCGCCACCTTATCGGTGGCGGGATTTTTTCATTTTTTTAACTGTGTTTTCTCAACTTAAGAGGGACCGAAATGCAACGTTATCCAATGACCCCTGAAGGTAAAATCGCCTTAGAGAAAGAATTACAACATCTGAAATCTGTTGAACGTCCACGTATTACTCAAGCGATTGCTGAAGCACGTGAACATGGGGACTTAAAAGAAAACGCAGAATACCATGCTGCTCGTGAACAGCAAGGTTTCTGTGAAGGCCGTATCCAAGATATCGAAGGGAAATTGGGTGCTGCACAAGTCATCGATGTTAAAGACTTAGAACAAAACGGTCGTGTTGTATTCGGTGTTACGGTAACGATTGAAAACCTTGATACTGAAGAACGTAAGACTTATAAGATTGTTGGTGATGATGAGGCTGATTTTAAAATCAATAAAATTTCAGTAAATTCACCAATTGCACGTGGCCTTTTGGGTAAAAATGAAGGTGATGAAGTAAAAATTACCACTCCTCAAGGCGAAGTTGAATACGAAGTTGTAAGTGTAGAATATCTTTAATTTTTAATTAGATATACTTAGGCTATAAGACCCCTCAATTGAGGGGTTTTTACATTTAAGACAAATAGTAAAAAATTCACTATGCGTCTTTTAAAAAACCTGATGCAAAGATTTGAAAAGCATTTAATGCTTCAGGAAGTACCTGTTCAGGATATTCACTAGAAGCCACCCATAAGGCTGCATTCATGGCAGCACCATTTAAAAGCACTGCTGCTGCTTCTGGATCTACAATTTTAATTCGTTCCTCTATCAAAAGCTGTTCAACGCACTCACGAGTAGACTGCAAACATCTATTTTGACTTGGCCAATGCGCCGGATCACCCAACACTGCAGGGCCATCACGTAGCACAATACGCTGAAATTCAGGCTTCAAAGCATTTTGAATATAAGTCTGCCCTTCAACTAGTAATCCTTCCCAAAGATCATCAAGCTGCTCTCGATGCTGCTGGGCATATTCGGCCATCTGTGAATCAATTTGTTCTACAACTGCTGCAAATAAACCACGCTTATCGCCAAAATGATGATAAAGCGCCCCACGAGTCAATCCTGCCTCGGCCGTGAGTTTATCCATTGAAGTATCGGTATAGCCATATTCCGCAAATGCATGACGTGCTACTTCAATTAGTTTTTTGCGGGTTTCCGCCATTTTTCTTTCACGAACAGACATATATTTCACCAGCTAATCATCACAAAAAATATTAATTGACATACGCCTCGTATGTCAATTAAGTTTACATACGAGGCGTATGTGAAAATTAACCGACATTTATTGATTAGAAGTTAAATACTGAAGGAGAACAAACCTGATGAGAACTGCAATATTTCCCCAAAATCGTCATGCCTTATATCAACAGCATGGCTATTCAGCCGCAATTCAATCGAAAGATTTACTCTTTGTTTCAGGGCAGGTTGGTAGCCTTGAAGATGGCTCGCCTGTACCTGATTTTGAAAAACAGGTAACACAAGCTTTTAAAAACTTAGAAGAGACATTAAAAGCAGCAGGTTGCACTTTCGATGATATTATTGATGTCACTACCTTTCATACGGATCCCGAACGGCAGTTTGAAAGTATTATGAAGGTTAAAAATCAAATCTTTACACAAAAGCCTTATCCCAACTGGACAGCTGTTGGCGTAACTTGGTTAGCAGGTTTTGATTTTGAAATTAAAGTCATTGCACGTATTCCTCATAAGTAATGAAGACAAATTAGTACGTGCTTTAGTATTCGATTCACTAGCTGAACTAAGATTATTGGTTCAGCTTGAATCGCAATTCGGTATAATGACCTATTCCCTTTTTATATATTCCTTATGGCTGAAAAGTTAATTAACTCTCCTGTCCGCCATTGGTGCGAATTTGAATTTATTTCCAAAACTGTAAAAAATCCGAATATCCATATTAAAGGTAATTACTCTTACTACTCAGCCTATTGGGATCAAGGTTTTGAACGCTGTGTCGTACGCTATTTACACGACAAACCATCTACTCCCGATAAACCAATCGATCAGCTTTATATTGGTAATTTTGTATGTTTTGGCGCTGAGTGTGTGATTATGATGGGTGGTAATCAGCTTCATAGACCAGACTGGATTTCGACTTTCCCTTTTGATACCCGCAGTTTTTTAGCAGCTGGCGACACCATCATTGCAGATGGTTGTTGGATTGGAAGCCGTGCCATGATTATGCAAGGTGTAAAAATTGGTGAAGGTGCTGTTATTGCAACTGGAGCCATCGTAACAAAAGACGTCCCACCCTATGCAATTGTAGGTGGAGTTCCGGCAAAAGTTATTAAATACCGTTTTCCTCAAGAACAAATCGACAAACTACTTGCTTTAAAACTTTATGATTTAGATGAAAAACAAGTTTTAAAAATGCGTGAATATTTGCAAACTGATGATATTGACGCTTTAACAATCCATATTGAAAATTTAAGAGATAAGTAAAATATATTCTCAAGTTTTTCTTGTTTAAAAATCACAAATGATTACGTGGCCGAATTTAAATCGTAAGAAAAGAAGTATAAAGTATTGAATAAATAAGTATCATTACAATAAGGAACATTCTCATGTTATACCAACATATTCTTGTACCAATTGACGGTTCTGAAACTTCTATGGTTGCGATGAAAGAAGCAATCAAACTTGGCAAAGCATTAAATAGTAAAATTACTATCGTACAGGTCATGGCACTTGATCCAATTATTGCAGATCTTTATGTAAAGACTGGCCAAACCAATGAACTAATTGAGCGGACTAGAACATACTTACTTGATATTTTAGAACAAGCCAAACAACAGTTTTTACAAGAAGGTCTTAGCGTAGAAACCAAATTACTTGAAGGTTTCGTTGTGCATGAAGAAATTATTCAAGCTGCACAAGAGCTTAATGCTGACTTGATTATAATGGGCTCTCATGGCCGTACAGGCGTAAGAAAACTTGTATTAGGAAGTGTTGCACAAAAAGTTTTAGGTGAAAGCCATATTCCTGTTTTAATTGTTCGCTAAAAAATGCCTGTCTGGCTCAATTCGGCCAGATAGGCACCTATTTTTTAAAAGGAATAACGTCTTCTCTTGATTGCTCAACTGTTATTGTTTTTTTACTTTTAAAAGCATCCCAAGAATAATTTTTATAATTTAACTGCCATAAATAGTAAGATTGACCGATATCTTTAAACCTAATATTTAATGTCATCCATGTTTCATCATGGCAATGCTGTGACTTCTTATACTCTCGTTCTGAAAAACATGCCCGAATCATTTTACTCGAAGAAAAATTAATATCTTTTAAGGCAACTTGATACTGCCCTTTAGACTTAAGCTCAATAAAATCAGCGTTTTCCTCAAAGCGTCCTCCTCCAGAATAACCAGTAAACCATGTGTTTAGCACTGCTATCGCATGCTCATTTTTATTGAGTGGATATAGTGCTGGAAAGATTTTGAGTCCATTAGGGCCTAAATCATCAGAATGTGGCTCTTTATTACTATGTTCATAATTTTTAAAATTCCACTGATTCAGCACTGTATATTGATTATTTTGCTTTTTAACTTCAGCAAGTTGTGGAGTTCCATCTATTAAATAATAAATCTGATCTTGTGTGTTTTTGGCTTTCCATAGCTTAGCTTCATCGCTACATTTATGACTTAACTGCTGACAAATCGAATGTATATCTTGTAATGAGACTTTTACATTTATAAAAGGTTGAGCTGAAATAGCCTGCTCTGCAAAACTCGATTGCACTGTTAAACCTAGTAATAATATGGCTAGACTCTGCCATTTATAATTCTGCATTTGTATTTGTTCTCTATTAATAATTTTAAGGTTGCCATGCGAACTGCTTTAAGTTCACTTTGCCATTCAACAAATAGACTCCTTCAGCTTCAAGCTTTAACTGCTGAACATTTTCACCTTTTTCATTAAACTTACTTAGGCTAATTTTACCTTGTGAGTTAATAACACGGTACCAAGGAACTTGATGATCTGCATCAAGATGCTTAAGAACATAACCTACTAATCTGGCGTGTTTGGGTAACCCTGCCATACGTGCTATTTGTCCGTAAGTTGCTACTTTTCCATATGGAATTAGAGCAATCACTTCTAAAATCTGTCGATGTAGTTCATACTGAGTTGTCAAAATGGAATCCATAAAAATTGACATCGTTCATATCATATAAAAATTTACTTTAAATCTCTTTAAAAGAATATGCAGAGACATTGCGATGAATATGAAAAAAACCTTACTGATGATTACAGGGACACTTCTGTGTGTTTCTTGTACGACCCGCCCTCCTCTACAAACGCCAGATTTATCAGAGGAACCTGCCAATAATAGACCTGTAGTTCCAGTTACTTTCGTTTTTACTACAGACAATCCTTCTGCTGCACGCTTTGATAACCTTACACAAATGCGAAAAGAAGTCCGCATCTTAAATAAATATTATTTAGATGACCAAGGCAATAAAATCTTTAATTTCAAATTAAACCGTTATATTTCTTACCAAGATTTTTCAAAAATGCATTGCGAACTTGGTAATGAAATAAACCAAGCTCGTCCTATTTCTATAGGCTCGATCCCTGCAAGTGTGAATGCATGCTTTCCTAAACGAACAGCACGTAAAGAGGTCATAGTCTTTATATACGATGCGTATTCAAAAAACTTAGAATTTGATGATGTTACTAGTCGTACATTCCGTAATAATGGAAAACCCTTTATTTTATTAGACTGGAATCGATTAAATTACAATATTCAAGCGGGTAGTATTCATGAAATGGGCCATGCTTTCGGCTTAAAACATGTATGTGTACCTAATGCAACTAAAACCACCCCCACCAATATTATGGCCAGTGCTGAGTGTAAATTAGGCAGTGGCGGCTTAAGAAATTTGGGGTTTACTCAAACACAGCTTCAAACCATCTTATCAACTTATAAACAATATTCTTAAAATTTAATTTCAACATATCTCCCCAAGTTATCTTGGGATGCCATGTAATTCTCATGGGTCAGTAAAGATGTCATATAAGTACTGGCCTTTGAGAAATCTTCAATATCTACTGGATACGGTTGCCAAAAAGTTTTTAAGTTATCCGTATAAATTGGATAAAGACGAAGTAAGTCATTTGCCAAATCGAGTTTGGCTATACAACCAAATGGCAAAGCATTTTGCTGTTCATATTCTCCATCACTATTAAACACAGCATTACCAATACCAAACACAACAGGCTTTTGATTGATGATCTGGATTGGCTGAATAGTATGAGCGCCATGACCAACTATAAGATCAGCTCCTGCTTGAGTAAGAATAGTCGCGAGTTTAGTTTGGTCTTTTGTAATAGGCTTAAAGTCGATACCCCAATGACAAATAACAATAATTTTGCGCTCTGGATGATTCTGCTTATAACGCATTATTTGTTCAAGTAAAACACCATTTAAACAAGCTACTCCACTTTTTGCACCTAGTGCATAAAAGTCATAATCCAGATAAGCACTGTCTCTATGCCAATAACCATTAAAAATCGCATAGTGCTTAGCTTCAAAAGCTATTTCAAAGTAATTGTGAGCAACTTTTTGGTTCAGTCCAGCGCCAATATAAGCAATACTCGCCTGATCCAACTGTTGTAATGTATGGGCTACTCCTTCATCGCCATAATCCTTCAGATGATTGTTCGCCAACACCAAATAATTCAAATGAATGCTCTTAAACTCTTCTAATGTTTTTTTAGCGTCGGCTTTTAGAATGAATGGCTTTTTATCTTTTAACGGCGATTGATTTTCTAAAGAAAAGACTGCTTCAAAGTTAGCTATGTTTATGTCATTTTTACCTAAAAATGGCTGTATTTTTTCAAATGAATAGTGATATCCATACTGCTGTAAAGCATCTGTTTGTCCTCTAGACTTACGCTTTTCAGTGTACATTTCACCGAAATAGGTATCTCCCAGAATATTGATAATGCCTGTTTGAGAAGAACATTTTTTTGCCTCGACATACTTTTCTTGAAAAAAATGGTAGTACGGAACCAAATGCTCAAGACGGTGAATATCATCTAAAAAAGAGAAAATTCCAATGCTCTGATTCTGTTCAGAATAAGTGATATAAATCTGTCTAAAGGTATGTGAGAGATATAAAACCGAGGTGAGTACTGGATGAGCAAGCAAAGGCGTAATCGGTTGATATACTTTATTTTTAAAAAAAAGTGTTTTGATAAAGAAAAGGTTCTTTAACTCGGCTGGATAGCTATAAATATTTTTTGCCAACAAAAATAGATTTTTTAATTGATTAGGTGCTTTTAAAGTTAATTTGTAGTTTTCCGCTCTTTTAGACAAGATCAATTGAGCTTGCTCAACGGAATCAAACAGTATATTGCTTAAGGCATCTTTAACATCATTTGCCTGAGTAAAAATTAAGAATTGTAAAAGCTGGGCAAATGTATAAGATTCATTTTTTTCCAAGCCCAAATATTGTTCACCAATTTTCTTATTTTTTTGTTCAGAAACCCGATAGACTTTATCAGCTTGAACTTTTTTTTGATGGAATTGTTCTAATGCATAATCAATCAATAATAAAGTAGAAATGTCTCCATCAATTTCAAATGTCCAAATTGCCTCTTCAAATTGGGCATGATCAAGAGCGGCTAGCAGCTTAATTTCAAATAGAGGATCAGTCATATCTCCTCTCCTTCGAAATCTTTTACGTAGGCAATGTAGCCAGACAAGTTATGTTCCTGATCATCAATTCTTACTCTAAAGCGATCATGTCGTACATAAAAAGCATTTAATATTTTATCTGGACGCGCCATGTACATCGCTATTTCCGGATAGAAAAAACCTGTGGTTTGAAACTCAGCCCGAAATGTAATGAGTTTTTTTAATTCGTGCATATAAGCTTGTTCAAAAAGTTTTTGATGGCCTTGCTCTTTTAAACGATTTACCATTTTATAAGCAGCCATTAGCATTTCTAACAAAGTTGCATACGTTGTTTTTCTATTTCGAATAAAAATAAAATGTTTTAAATAATTATTTAAACCAAAAATAAAATATTTTTCTTCAGGACATATTTTTGTAAGCTCATTGGTACAGTAACTTAACCAATGATCATGATATTTTTCATATCTTTTATAAATAAAATTTTCAAACATTAATTTAACAGTGTCTAATAATCTTTTATCCTGATTTATTTGATACAACCTGAGTAAAGCTAATGCTGCTTCTCCATCATAATAAATGATTCTAAACTTTTCTTTTAAATCATAGTCTGGATAATTTAATACATGAGTAGTTAATCCATCTGAATCAACTAATTTTAAAATACCATTTGCAAGTTTCTCTGCATATTTTAAATAATCTGTTTTTTGAGTAATTTCCTGATATTTCGTTAACATTAAAATAGCTGCTGCGTTTGCACCTAATTTAATTTCAAATTCCCCTTCTTTACCATCAATCATAAAAGCAGTTGTAGAGTCTTTTTCTTTATAGAAAGTAGTAAGAGCGTATTGAATTGCTGCAATAATTTTAGGCCAGTACTCAGGTTTATCTTGTAATTCGAAAGTTTCTAATAGTGCATAAAGTGATGTGCAATGACGTACAGTATTGTAGTTGCGGATATCACGATCATAAGCAGGAAAATAGCCATAAATGAATTTGCCATTTTCTTGAATCTGGCTGTGCAAAAACGCTGCATTTTTCTCAATGAGCTCTCTAAAATGCAGCTTCTTATTGGTCGCAATACCTCTAATACCATTTGCATCATAACGGCTTGCTAAATTAATAAACTGTCCATTTTCATAAAAAGTTGCATAGGTATCGAAAGTCCAAATGTCTTGCAGCTCTTGTAGTCTAATTTGTGGTTTAGGAGCGTTATATTTTTGCTTAATTGCATAGTTGAGATTGGTTTCATCAAAAAAGTTAGGTTTGTCATAACTCAAACCTCGAATAATTGCTTTGCCATATATCTCTTGCTCCAGAAAAACCACCGAACATGCTTCATCAAATGCAATTCCTCTGCGGTAATGATTATTATGAAATTGATGATGAACAAGTTGTTCTATTTGACTCCAACTTTGTTTTTCTAGATTGTACGCAACATCAATTTTTATATAGTCTGGAAGTTGATCTGGAGAAAACTGTCTATTAATAAAATCGAATAACTGTATAGTTGCTTGTGAAAAAGCTGTTTTTTCGGTATGCCACACACTACATCTTTGATCTTTAGGACCAAATGATATAAACAAAATTGTTTTTTCCGGAAGGTCTGGAACATGCTGAACGAAATGTTCCAACCAAAGCTTAAGTTGTCTTTTAAAGTCTAAAAATACCGCCACTCGAATTAAGTCCCTATCCGTTATTTGTTGTTCTATAAAATTTTCAATGCATCATAGCATGAACTCTCTAAAAGCTAAGTTAACGTATTGTTTAAACATAAAAAAAGAGAACCCTAGGGTTCTCTTTTTATTTGGTTAATTATCTATTAATAGATAATTTGACCATTGTTAAGAAGATCATTAAGCGTTAATGATGTTCTTGGTTCATCTATATGAATCGTCAACAATTGTGTGCTTGTGTAAGTCGTACCTAAGCCATCACGGTCTACACTAATTGTGGCATTTTGTGTCGCTGCGTTATAGCTTACAGATACATACTGACCAATAGTTAAACTGTTCGGATGAGTAAGTAACAAGTTACTAATATCGATCTTATCAGCTTGGTTATCAGTTGCTGTATTACCTACATGGAAATCAGTCCATGTATCTACACCACCAGTTGTTGTGTTGCCCCCTGTTGGATTGTTCACGCCAGCCGCAGTTAACGTATTGTAAATCAAGGTATCTGCGCCATTTCCAAGCGTGAATGTATCATTCGCTCCTGTACTTACAGCTAGGCTATTCAACTCTTGACTTAAGTTGATGGTCAATGTGCTAGTTGACTCTGCACCAGTCACGGATACGAGTTTGTAGTTAATCGTATCAATCGTAGCACTTGCCGCGCTATCAAGTGGTTTGTAATAGTACGAACCATCATGGTAGAGATACAACGTACCTTCGCCAGTATTGATCGCCTGACCAGCAGCAATTTGGTAATTTCCTGGTGTAACTTCAACATATAGTTGAGAAGCAGCTGAAGTATCTGCAACTCCACCAGTTGTATCGCCTAACAAGATATTGCCGTGAATCCAATCTGTTAAACCATCAGGTGTGTATTGATCTAGATGTGTAGCTTTTGTAGTTACTACAGAATCTAGAGTCACCGTTCCTAAAGAAATCAGACTAGATAAACTAAATACCACTCGATAAGTACCAGCAGATAAGTGAGATACGTCAGCTGAGTATGCTGGTGCACCTAATACTCCTGCCAAGGCTGTCGCAGAACCTGAGTAAACAGTATCTACCCATGTTGAACCCACCAATTGCTGGATTTTATAACCAGTTGTTGGAAGAGCCGACAAGCTTAATGATGCCGTATAGTCTAATTCAACATGAACATCACTTACCGTATTAGCAGCAATAACGAATTGATTCGAAGTGACTGTATTGCTTAATACAGGTAATGGCGGGAAGCCTGCAAGGTTACCAATAGTTACCGTGCCACTTGGTACGTCAACAACAGCATCCGTTACTTGTTTCATACTAACAGTTGCATGATTAGTATCAGCATTTGCTACAGGTAACGGAATTACCGCATCTGCACCAGGGTTAGCATTATTCCAAGTGATATTCACATCTGGAGAACCAATTTGGATATGCAATGTTGCTGTGTCTGTTCTACCAGTTACAGGGTCTGTCACTGTATAGGTAAAGCTATCAACTTTTCCTATATTTTGTGTGTTCGCTGTAGCTTGATAACTATAAGTACCATCAGCATTAATCGTTAAGGAACCATAAGCACCCACAATAACTGTTGATGAACCTACATTTACAGCCTGCGTATTACCAGTTTCAGAAGTGACAGAAGTCACAACTGTCGTAGTCGTAATATAGTCTGGCGTATAGTTTGGTCCATATACAGCAGAGTTGTCGTCTGAAAGAACATTGCCTGTAACCGGAGTTACAACCAAGTTAGGTACTTGCGTAATATCACCATTATTCAAAGTAATACTTGCTGTAACGCTACCTAGAGCTGTTAGAAGCGTATTGCTTTCCATAAATAGCTCATAGCTACCAGAACCTAAATTATCAACTTTGAATTTCACTTCAGAGCCAAAGATACCTAATAAGTCAAGCACTCCAGTATTCGCGCTATCTGCAATTACTGTACGAGTACCGTCTGGATTTACTCGTGTTAATACCACATGTAAACCATCAACAACTGTAGCTACTGAACCAAAGTTAACCGAGATAATGGCTTCAGACACATGTCCTTCAGCTACATTAAAGGTTGCTGTACCTTGTTTAGAGCCAATAACGACTCCGCCAACTCCTAACAACCAGTTATAACTGATCGCGTTACTAAGAACTTGTTGTGTAGTTGGGTAAACCATGTCAATTGCTGCTGAAGCAACGTTATCCATTGCATCAACTGGAACATGACCTGTAATCACTGCAGGCTGAGATGGATCTGCTGCATTCCAAGTCATAGCAACCTTGTTACTATCCAAGTGGACATACAAGACAGCTTGAGATGTATTACCTGTTGCTGGGTCTAGTAACGTATACGAGAACTGATCAACTTTACCAAGGTTTAGACCATCTGCATTTGGTGTATAGGTATAATTACCATGTTGATCAATCACTAACGTACCGTAAGTACCAGTGATTGTAGTTGTACCCGTTGCGTTAACGGTAATTCCATTCACTGCTGAGATCACTGCATTATTACTTGCAGCATCTACTGCACCATTAATACCAGCATCTTTGATGACGTTACCAGAGATCGGATCAACTGAATATCCAGATACAACATATGGGTTATACACATCCATTGTACCTGTCAATGTACCACCAATACCCACACCTAGTAGACCACTGTAGCCCATAAATGCACGATATTGTCCTGGATCTAGCCCTTCAATGACTGCTGTTGGAGTACCTCCTATTAGAGATAGACTAACTAAAGTCGCTTGTGGGTTATTTCCGCCAATAGATACCCATTGTCCTGTTGCAGCATCATATTTTTGAACAACAATCGAATAATCATTCAATACACCAGCGTTGAGTAAACCACTGAATGTAAATGTCGCAGTACCTTGACGGTCAGCATCCACATTGAATGCAACTGTTGGTTTACCAAGGAGCTGTAAATCTAGACCTGCTAACGATATTGCAGCTACATAACTTGCACTACCAAGTGCTACGTCATTCGCAACAAGTAAAGATTCCGGATTAATTTCAGCAACTGCCAAGTTATCTGCTGCTTTGACAGAACTTAACTGAATGTTAAGAGCTGCTTGAGCTACATCACCAGTTACAGAATCTTTTAACGTATATACAAAGTGATCAACCTGTCCAACTCCAGAAGCATTTTGATTTGGAGTGTAAGTGTATGAACCATCAAGGTTAATCACCAATGTACCGTATGTACCATTAATGATTGTGCCATTAGCAAGAACAGGTTGGTTATTAACTTCACTCACAACTGTATTTGGAGTTACGACATCAGCTTGACCGTTTGAGTTAACATCTACGATCACATTACCATCTGCAGCTTCTGTATAGAAACCACCGATTTGGGTTGTATCATAAATGTCCATAGTACCTGTTAAAGTACCTAGTAAACCAATACCTGCCAGACCGTTATAAGTCATAAAGGCACGATATTGTCCTTGCTCAAGCCCATCGATAACAACACCTGGTGTAGAACCTAATAAAGTCAGGTGAAGAATATCTGCTTGACCACCGCCATATATAGAAGTCCATTGACCAGTAGCTGTATCAAATTTTTGTACAACTAATGAGTAATCAGATAGAGCATTAACCCCTATTAAAGCACTGTAGGTAAATGTCGCATTACCTTCTTGGTTGGCAGCTACATTAAAGTTAACCGCTTCAGAACCAAGCTGTAAGTTAAGTCCAGCAAGTGATACAAGCGCCAAGTAAGTTTTACTACCAAGAGCCGCATCATTTGCGATTTGTAATGGCTGTGGAGCAAGAACAGCTGTATCAAAGTTGTCATATGCAATGATAGAAGAACTTGCAATTGTATAACTTTGTGTAGCTTGCAAATTACTACTGTTGCCAGCAGCATCCGTAAAGGTTGCTTTTGCATCAACTGTCAAATCAGTATCAGCTACAAGCTGGCTACCAGGTACACCTATTGTCCATGTTCCATTCGCCGGATCTACTACAGCCGTGTAATCCGTGCCATTAACGTTAACAACAACCGAGGTAACAGTTGCATCAGCAGGAATAGTCACTGTTCCAGTAATATTTACTGTTCCTGCAGTCTCAACCGGACTAAGGATGTTATCACCTGTAATCGGATTAATCGCAATTGCAGCAGCATTAATGTCTGGTGGCGTAGTATCCACACTTACTGTGACATCAGTAGCATTATCGATATTGCCTTGCGCATCTACTGCTTGGGCATGGATAGTCACTGGGCCATCTGCAGTTACTGCGATCGCAGCAGTGATATAACCATTGCTTAAGTCAGTTGCATTGACTGTATAGTTAGTGCCATTAACATTTACAACAGTACCCACCGCTGCATCTGGACCTAATCCTACACGGGCATTAAAGCTACCGTCTGTACCAAGTTCTGATGCATTGATGATGCCGTCAATGTTTAAATCATCCGGTACTGTAATCGCAGTGATTAAATCAGCTGGTGTGGTATCTACAGTTACAGTGACATCTGTTGGACTACTGATGTTGCCTTGCGCATCCACTGCTTGGGCATGGATAGTGATCGGGCCATCTGCTGTTACAGGAATCGCTGCTGTGATATAGCCATTGCCAAGGTCAGTTGCATTCACTGTGTAGTCAGTGCCGTTAACATTCACAACAGTACCTACCGCTGCATCTGGACCCAATGCTACACGGGCATTAAAGCTGCCGTCTGTGCCAAGTTCTGATGCATTGATGAAGCCATCAGCATTTAAGTCATCCGGTACTGTAATCGGGCCAAGCAAGTTCGCTGGAACAGTATCGACAGTCACGATTACATCTGTTGGACTGCTGATATGACCTTGTGAATCCACTGCTTGTGCATGGATGGTGATTGGACCATCTGCAGTTACAGGAATTGCTGCGGTGATATAGCCATTGCCAAGGTCAGTCGCACTCACTGTGTAATCAGTGCCGTTAACGTTTACGACTGTGCCTACCACTGCATCTGGACCCAACACTACACGGGCATTAAAGCTGCCATCTGTGCCAAGTTCTGATGCATTGATGATACCGTCAGCATTTAAGTCATCCGGTACTGTAATCGGGCCAAGCAAGTTCGCTGCTGCAGTATCTACAGTCACGACCGCGCTACCTGTGCCCACATTACCTGCAGGGTCGGTTGCTGTCACAGTCACAGTATGCGGACCGTCAGCCAACACTGGAAGTGTATTGTCTGCAAGTGTCCAGCTACCATTGCCATTGTTCACCGCAGTATAGTTCACACCATTTACAGTCATCACAACAGTCGCTGTTGGATCATTCACTGTACCTGTTAATTCAGGTGTACTGTCATTGGTAGTGACATCACTTAAACCAACTGTCGGCGCAGTAGCGTCTAAAGTTACCGTCACATCTGCCGGGCTACTGATATTACCTTGTGAATCCACTGCTTGGGCATGAATGGTGATCGGACCATCCGCTGTTACAGGAATCGCTGCGGTGATATAGCCATTGCCAAGGTCAGTTGCACTCACTGTGTAGTCAGTGCCATTAACATTCACAACAGTACCCACCGCTGCATCTGGACCCAAGGCTACACGGGCATTGAAGCTACCGTCTGTGCCAAGTTCTGATGCATTGATGATACCGTCAGCATTTAAGTCATCCGGTACGGTGATCGCACCAAGCAAGTTCGCTGGTGTGGTATCTACAGTGACAGTGACATCGGTAGGACTGCTGACATTGCCTTGTGCATCCACCGCTTGTGCATGGATGGTAATTGCACCATCGGCTGTCACAGGAATCGCTGCTGTGATATAGCCATTCGTCAAGTCAGTTGCATTGACAGTGTAGTCAGTGCCGTTAACATTCACAACAGTACCCACCGCTGCATCTGGACCCAACGTTACACGGGCATTAAAGCTACCGTCTGCGCCAAGTTCTGAAGCATTGATAATGCCGTCAGCATTTAAGTCATCCGGTACTGTAATCGGACCAAGTAAGTTTGCTGGTGTTGTATCCACAGTCACAGTGACATCTGTTGGACTGCTGATATTACCTTGTGCATCCACTGCTTGGGCATGGATGGTGATCGGACCATCCGCTGTTACAGGAATTGCTGCGGTGATATAGCCATTCGTCAAGTCAGTTGCATTTACTGTGTAGTCAGTGCCGTTAACGTTTACTACAGTACCCACCGCTGCATCTGGACCCAATGCTACACGGGCATTGATGCTGCCGTCTGTGCCAAGTTCTGATGCATTGATGATGCCATCAGTATTTAAGTCATCCGGTACTGTGATCGCACCAAGCAAGTTCGCTGGTGTGGTATCTACAGTCACGATTACATCTGCTGGACTGCTGATATGACCTTGTGAATCCACTGCTTGTGCATGGATGGTGATTGGACCATCTGCAGTTACAGGAATTGCTGCGGTGATATAACCATTGCCAAGGTCAGTTGCACTCACTGTGTAATCAGTGCCGTTAACGTTTACGACTGTGCCTACCACTGCATCTGGACCCAACACTACACGGGCATTAAAGCTGCCATCTGTGCCAAGTTCTGCTGCATTGATGATACCGTCAGCATTTAAGTCATCCGGTACTGTAATCGGACCAAGCAAGTTCGCTGCTGCAGTATCTACAGTCACGACTGCGCTACCTGTGCCCACATTACCTGCCGGGTCGGTTGCTGTCACAGTCACAGTATGTGGACCATCAGTCAACACTGGAAGTGTATTGTCTGCAAGTGTCCAGGTACCGTTGCCATTGTTCACCGCAGTATAGTCCACACCATTTACAGTCACGACAACAGTCGCTGCTGGATCGTTCACTGTACCTGTTAATTCAGGCGTACTGTCATTGGTGGTTACATCACTTAAAGCAACTGTCGGCGCTGTCGTATCTAAAGTTACAGTGACATCTGTTGGACTGCTGATGTTGCCTTGCGCATCCACTGCTTGTGCATGGATGATAATTGGGCCATCTGCTGTTACAGGAATCGCTGCTGTGATATAGCCATTGCCAAGGTCAGTTGCATTCACTGTATAGTCAGTGCCATTAACATTCACAACAGTACCCACCGCTGCATCTGGACCCAATGCTACACGGGCATTGAAGCTACCGTCTGTGCCAAGTTCTGATGCATTGATGATACTGTCAGCATTTAAGTCATCCGGTACTGTAATCGAACCAAGCAAGTTCGCTGCTGTAGTATCTACAGTTACAGTGACATCTGTCGGGCTACTGATATGACCTTGTGAATCCACTGCTTGGGCATGGATGGTAATTGGGCCATCCGCTGTTACAGGAATCGCTGCGGTGATATAGCCATTGCTTAAGTCAGTTGCACTCACTGTATAGTCAGTACCGTTAACATTCACAACAGTACCTACCACTGCATCTGGACCCAACGCTACACGGGCATTAAAGCTGCCATCTGTGCCAAGTTCTGATGTATTGATGAAGCCATCAGCATTTAAGTCATCCGGTACTGTAATCGGACCAAGCAAGTTCGCTGCTG
>NZ_JEYB01000032.1:0-42276 GCF_000582255.1 Acinetobacter sp. 1566109
CTGACGTGAGTAACGACAAAACGGGTGAAAAACCCGTTCGCCGAAAGACCAAGGGTTCCAGTCCAACGTTAATCGGGGCTGGGTGAGTCGACCCCTAAGGCGAGGCCGAAAGGCGTAGTCGATGGGAAATTGGTTAATATTCCAATACTTCTGTGTAATGCGATGAGAGGACGGAGAAGGTTAAGTCAGCCTGGCGTTGGTTGTCCAGGTGGAAGGATGTAGGTATGTATCTTAGGCAAATCCGGGGTACTCTATACTGAGATCCGATAGCAAGCTGTACTTGTACAGCGAAGTGGCTGATACCATGCTTCCAGGAAAAGTCTCTAAGCTTCAGTTACACAGGAATCGTACCCGAAACCGACACAGGTGGTCAGGTCGAGTAGACCAAGGCGCTTGAGAGAACTCTGCTGAAGGAACTAGGCAAAATGGTACCGTAACTTCGGGAGAAGGTACGCTGTTGTTGGTGATGGAACTTGCTTCCTGAGCTGATGACAGCCGCAGAAACCAGGCCGCTGCAACTGTTTATTAAAAACATAGCACTCTGCAAACACGAAAGTGGACGTATAGGGTGTGATGCCTGCCCGGTGCTGGAAGGTTAATTGATGGGGTTAGCGTAAGCGAAGCTCTTGATCGAAGCCCCAGTAAACGGCGGCCGTAACTATAACGGTCCTAAGGTAGCGAAATTCCTTGTCGGGTAAGTTCCGACCTGCACGAATGGCATAATGATGGCGGCGCTGTCTCCAGCAGAGGCTCAGTGAAATCGAAATCGCTGTGAAGATGCAGTGTACCCGCGGCTAGACGGAAAGACCCCGTGAACCTTTACTGCAGCTTGACACTGAACTTTGACCTTACTTGTGTAGGATAGGTGGGAGGCTTTGAAGTTGGAACGCTAGTTCCAATGGAGCCGTCCTTGAAATACCACCCTGGTAATGTTGAGGTTCTAACTCTGTCCCGTTATCCGGGACGAGGACCGTGTCTGGTGGGTAGTTTGACTGGGGCGGTCTCCTCCTAAAGAGTAACGGAGGAGTACGAAGGTGCGCTCAGCGTGGTCGGAAATCACGCGTAGAGTATAAAGGCAAAAGCGCGCTTAACTGCGAGACCCACAAGTCGAGCAGGTACGAAAGTAGGTCTTAGTGATCCGGTGGTTCTGTATGGAAGGGCCATCGCTCAACGGATAAAAGGTACTCTGGGGATAACAGGCTGATACCGCCCAAGAGTTCATATCGACGGCGGTGTTTGGCACCTCGATGTCGGCTCATCTCATCCTGGGGCTGAAGCAGGTCCCAAGGGTATGGCTGTTCGCCATTTAAAGAGGTACGCGAGCTGGGTTTAGAACGTCGTGAGACAGTTCGGTCCCTATCTACCGTGGGCGCTGGAAATTTGAGAGGATCTGCTCCTAGTACGAGAGGACCAGAGTGGACGAACCTCTGGTGTACCGGTTGTGACGCCAGTCGCATCGCCGGGTAGCTATGTTCGGAAGGGATAACCGCTGAAAGCATCTAAGCGGGAAGCCTACCTCAAGATAAGATTTCCCTAGGAATTTATTCCTCTAAAGAGCCGTTCGAGACTAGGACGTTGATAGGTTGGATGTGGAAGCATAGTGATATGTGAAGCTGACCAATACTAATTGCTCGTGAGGCTTGACTATACAACACCCAAGCAGTTGTATATAAAGCATCAATCGATTCATAAATCTACAAAGCAACTTGATTTAGTTATTCCACTAGATAAAATGAACACAGTCAGATTCAATCAGCCCAATCTGTAAAGATTTGGAAAACGCTTCGGCAGTCAATAAGACCAAAGCAAGTATCCATAAACAGTTGTGCTGGCGACCATAGCAAGAGTGAACCACCTGATCCCTTCCCGAACTCAGAAGTGAAACCTCTTAGCGCTGATGGTAGTGTGGGGTTACCCATGTGAGAGTAAGTCATCGCCAGCTCATTATTCTAAACACCCCAATCTCAAAAGAGGTCGGGGTGTTGCTTTATGGGCGGTAAATCAATCAGAAAAGAAATATTTAAATATAGAGCTACAAATCATTTTTGGATGCTTACTCGGTTCTATGGATATAATGAGGAAGTTTTTTATTTTTGGTGTCCCCGTGAAAATTAATTCTTTCTCTCCCATATCTGAAGACGATGAAGAACTTTCTCTTCCAGAGTTGATCTATTGGGCATCTTTAGGTGATCTAGAACAAGTAAAACAATTATTAATAGATGGAGAAGACCCTAATCAGACTGATGATGAAGGGTATACTGCTCTACAAGCAGCGGCTGAGAATGATCATTTAGAGATAGTGAAGCTCTTAGTTGAAAAAGGGGCGCATGTCACTTATAAAAGCGAATATACAGCACTACAGCTTGCAGAAATGGCGGGTAATACTGACATAGTGAATTATTTAAAAAGTTTATAAAATTAAAAAGCCCCTTTTATTTGAAAAAGAGGCTTTTTGTTCAATTTAAGACAAATGATATTTCTGTAGTTTCTCGACAATTGATTGAAGCCCTTTTACTTCAAATTCATTGGCTTCGAACTTTTCATCTTTATTGCGTTTAAAGATATCTCGTATTTCTATTACAGCATTTGGGTCAACAATACTTAAACTTGAAGTGACTTGGCGTATTTGGCTAATAGAACGAGAGCCATTTGTTGAGCCATAGCCAATAAATGCGGCTGGTTTGCCACTCCATTCTTTACCAACATAGTCGAGTGCATTTTTTAAAGCTGGACTGTAACCATGGTTGTACTCTGGGCTAATAAAGATAAATGCATCAGCTTTGGCAATTTTATCTGCCCATTCTTGTTGTTTAGGTTGATCATAAATACCTGTTGCAGGTGGGTGAGAGCCTGAAAATAACGGTAAATTCCACTCTTTTAAATCAATTACTTCTGTCTGGAAATCTTCTAGATTAAATGATGGAATTGCTGTTTCTAACCAATTGGCAATTTTAATAGCTGTGCGTCCTTCACGAACACTTCCTACGATGATATAGACCAGCATATATTTTTCCTACGGATTTTTATCTTTATAACTTAATTCATTACCTAGAACGTGAGAATATAGAATTTGTAAGGATTCTTATGACCCATAAAAGTTAAATAATAAAAAAGCCCTCAATCGAGGGCTTTTTTTACATCAACTTAATGCCTTGCTGGCCAGCTGGAGTTACTTTGAATATCTCTACTTCAAAAGTAATATTTTTGCCAGCTAAAGGGTGGTTGAAATCAATTTCAGTAATATCATCATTCACTGACTTCACGACACCAAATAAAGTTGCTTTTGCTTTATCTTCAAACTCGATCATGTGACCAGGAATAGGTCGTTGTTCAAATTTAACTGTATCAAAAGTTTGTATATTTTCAGGGTTCCAAGGACCAAAAGCATCTTCTGGTGGAAGATGTACAGTACGTCGATCACCTGCACGTAAGCCGAATAAGGCTTTCTCAAAACCTGGTAACAAGTTACCGTCGCCAATAGTCAAGCTAACAGGTTCTTCACGGCTCCGTGTATTGTCAATTTCTACGCCATTTTCAAGAGCAACAGAAAAGTGTAGGTCAACTTTAGAACCGTCAGTAATACGAATTTCTTCATTAGGTTGAATAATTTCGGTCATATTATGCATCCGAATTTTTAGGTCTTTGCTTCTCAAGGAAGAATGTATCGATGAGTAGCAAAATGGTACCTAGAGTAATGGCACTGTCCGCTATATTAAAAGCTGGAAAGTGATGATTTTGGTAATAAACATGAATGAAATCGACCACATACCCTAAAGTAATACGGTCAATTAAATTACCTAATGCTCCACCTAAAATTAAAGCGATAGCTACAGGTAGCACCACCATTTTTTTAGGCATACGTAGCAACCAAAATACAAAAAGTATTGAAACTAAGCCTGCCAAAGATGTGAAGAAATAGCGTTGCCATCCTCCAGCATCAGATAAAAAGCTAAAAGCTGCACCATAGTTATGTAATAGTGTCCAGTTTAAAAATGGAAGTACAGGTACAGGATCTGCGTAGTTCAGATGTGTACTTGCAATCCATTTTGTCCATTGATCCAACACAATGGCAAGGACAGAAAGTCCAAGCCAAATGAGGTTGTGCGGATAAAACTGGAATAAGCCTTTTTTAGCTTGTGAATTAGGCATATTTTCTCACTTCGCCACGACCAGTGACGTTCACAATACAACGACCACATAAACCAGGATGATCGGCGTGTGTATTCACATCAGGAAGGACATGCCAGCAACGTGCACATTTTTCACCTTCAGCTGCAGATACTTGTACACGTAAGCCTTCCATTTCAGTTGCTTCACCTTGTTCAGCAAATGGATGTACTACTACTTGCGAAGTAATAAGAACAAAACGGAGTTCATCAGCCAGTTGGTTTAAAACTGTTTGTAATGATTCATTTGCCCAAAGTTCAACTTTGGCTGAAAGATTACTACCGACAAGTTTAGCGTTACGAGCTGCTTCAATCTGTTTATTTACTGCAGATTTTACGCTAATCAATGTTTGCCAATCTTCTTCAGAAAGCAAGTTTGCTTTTGATGAAACAGGTAGATCATACCATTCAGCTGTAAATACATACTTTTCAGTTTGTTCTGGAATAAGTGGCCAAGCTTCTTGAGCAGTGAAGCTTAAGATAGGGCTCATCCAGCGCACAAATGCTTGTACGATATGGTAAAGCGCTGTTTGTGCAGAACGACGTGCTTGTGAGTCAGCCTTAGTGGTGTATTGACGGTCTTTGATAATGTCTAGGTAGAAACCACCTAAGTCATTAATACAGAAGCTTGTTAATGCGCTACACACGACATGGAAGTTCATTTCTTCATAGGCCGCGATAATAGTTTGTTGTACTTCATTCGCACGTTGTAAGATGTATTGATCAAGAGCAATAAGGTCATCTACTGCCAGAGCATCTGTACTTGGTTTGAAACCATTTAAGTTTGCAAGCAAGAAGCGGAGCGTATTACGAATACGACGGTAGCTATCACTTACACGGCTAAAGATTTCTTTTGATGCTGCAATTTCATAGCGATAGTCGCTAGATGCTACATATAAACGTAAGCCATCGGCACCCAGTTGTTTGATAATTTCTTCAAGCGGAATATAGTTGCCTAAAGATTTCGACAATTTACGGCCATTTTCATCCACTGTAAAACCATGAGTTAACAAGGCTTTATATGGCGCACGGTTATGAATTGCCATAGAGGTTAATAAAGAAGATTGGAACCAGCCACGGTGTTGGTCTGAACCTTCTAAATATAAGTCAGCAGGGCTTTCTAATTCTTCACGTTGCTCAAGTACAGCGTAATGTGTTGTTCCAGAGTCAAACCATACATCAAGCGTATCACGAATAGCATTGTACTGTTCAGCATCTTCACCAATGAAGTCTTTTGCATCACGGTTAAACCATGCATCGATACCTTCTTGTTCGATAAGTTTTGCAACTTCTTCAATGAGTTCAGGCGTACGAGGGTGCAATTCATTCGTATCTTTATGAACGAAGAAAGGAATTGGCACACCCCAAGTACGTTGACGTGAGATACACCAGTCCGGACGGCCTTCGATCATTGATTCAATACGGTTTTTACCCCAGTTCGGTACAAACTCGATATCGTTTTCAATCGCGTTAAGCGCACCATCACGTAAACCTTTTTGATCCATGCTGATAAACCATTGTGGTGTAGCACGGAAAATAATCGGAGTTTTATGGCGCCAGCAGTGTGGGTAGCTGTGTTTAATTGGTTGATGAGCCCATAAGCGACCTACAGCACCTAAAGCTTCGATAATCTTTGGATTGGCTTTATAGATGTGCTCACCAGCAAAGATTGGTGCAGTTGGTAAGTAAACTCCGTTACCACCCACTGGATTTTCAACTTTCAGGTTGTATTGAAGACCTACTTTATAGTCGTCTGCACCGTGGCCAGGCGCAGTGTGTACCGCACCTGTACCGCTTGTTGCGATAACGTGTTCACCTAAAATAACCGGAACTTGACGATCGGTAAGTAAAGGATGTTGTAAAGTAAGGTTTTCAAGAACTGAACCAGTGAAGTCAGCTAAAACAACTGGGTTTTCAAGCTTGTAACGCTCAATTGCAGAAGCAACTAAGTCTTTAGCAAGAACAAAGTTTTGCTTACCGCGTTCAGTAGTCACTTGTACCAATTGATATTCAATTTCGGCATGCAATGCAACTGCTTGGTTCGCTGGTAATGTCCAAGGAGTAGTGGTCCAGATCACGATATCAGTTGGATCTTGAACATCTACATTTACACGAGCGCTTAAGTCTTTTAAATCTACAACGCCAAAACCAACGTCAATTGCGTCAGACTTTTTATCTTCGTATTCAACTTCAGCTTCAGCAAGTGCTGAACCACAGTCCATACACCAGTTCACTGGCTTTAAGCCCGGCTGGATATGACCATTTTTTTGGATTAAACCTAAAGCACGAACGATATCGGCTTCTTGTTTGTAGTTCATGGTGAGGTAAGGATTATCCCAGTCACCTAAAATACCAAGACGTTTAAAGTCAGTACGCTGTAAATCAATTTGCTTTAGCGCATATTCACGGCAGTGTTTACGGAAAGTGGCTGCATCAACTTTTTCGCCCACTTTACCTACTTTTTCTTCAACTTTTAGTTCGATTGGCAAACCGTGACAGTCCCAACCTGGTACATATGGCGCATCGAAACCTGCCAAAGTACGGCTTTTTACGATGACGTCTTTGAGTACTTTGTTAACCGCATGACCCAAGTGAATTGTACCGTTCGCATATGGAGGGCCATCATGCAAAATATATTTTTTCTTGCCAATACGCGATGCACGAATCTGCTGATAAATGTTGTCGGTATACCACTCTTCTAACCATTTCACTTCACGTACTGCCAAATTTGCTTTCATTGCAAATTGAGTATCCGGCAGGTTTAGCGTGGCTTTGTAGTCCACTGCATTTTCAGTAGTTTGCTTATCGCTCATGCAAGTTGTCTTCCAGTTTAATCAGCTTGGGAGCCGACATGTTTTACAATCAAAATTCGAATTAAAAAGGAAATTGTGTCGTGTCGTTACGATATTGTCGTAATTGCTGCACGTCATTATCAATTCCTGCCTTAAGTGCCTCAAGCGAAGGGTAGTTCAATTCACCATGAAGATAGTGAAGAAAAGTCACCCGCATAAATAAGCCATACAGATTAGCAGAAACATCAGGGAAATGTACTTCTAATCTCCACTCTGGATGCTCTTGCTGGATGGCCGGACGAGTACCGACATGACCTGCACCATAGAGGCTGTTTTCATGATATCCGGCAATTCCCGGTTTTTCAGGATCATCCTGAAGCACTTTTTGAGTTAGCGAAGTTGTTTCGCAAATGACTTCAACGCCATAAATACCATTTAAACAAGGCTTATGGCGGTTTAGACGAACATTAATCGTTGGAAAATCTAAAGTTCGTCCAATTTGGTCGCCATATTGAACACGTCCGGTAATACTGTACGGACGGCCTAATAATTTAGCTGCTAAAGCGAGATTGCCCACTTGAAGCACTTGGCGAATACGAGTTGAACTGACGCGTTCACCTTCGAGTTCAATCGTATGTAAATTTGTGACTTGAAATCCGTAATTCTTTAAAAATTCGCTGTTACCTTGACGGTCTTTGCCGAAATGAAAGTCATCTCCTAAAACCAAAGCTTGAGCATTTAATTTGTCTTTTAATAAATCTGCAAACTCAGAAGCACTCATGCTACGGAAATGCTGGTCAAACTTGGCAACCGCAATGTAATCCACCCCAAGTTCAGCTAGATATTCAACTTTTTCCCGTAAGGAATTAATACGAGGCGGGGCATCGTAGCCTTTAAAGAACTCAAGCGGTTGGGGCTCAAAAATCATGACCAATGTTTTTAAGCCTTGTGCTGCAGCAATTTTTTTCAGTTGAGCAATCATCGCTTGGTGACCTAAATGGACACCATCAAAATTACCAATAGTTACCGCTGTTTGCGGCAACTGGAAATTGGGCGATAACGCATTAAGACGTAGCAGTTTCATGAACTTAAAATATGGCTATTTTTGCAAGGGCTATATATTGCCATAATCTCACAGATTCGTCTTGTTGTTGTGTTTTTACTCAGGTATTTTTCAATATGAATATCTTTTATATCTAAAAAATTGATGAATTAAATAAAAATAAATCAGTTTTTCTTATTATTAATTTATCCTACTATAGTTTCATCCACTCTTTGATTAGAGACTTAAGATGAA
This sequence comes from Acinetobacter sp. 1566109, assembly GCF_000582255.1. Classification (NCBI taxonomy): domain Bacteria; kingdom Pseudomonadati; phylum Pseudomonadota; class Gammaproteobacteria; order Moraxellales; family Moraxellaceae; genus Acinetobacter; species Acinetobacter sp. 1566109. The sequence continues at coordinate 8,256 of NZ_JEYB01000032.1, forward strand.
AAGACCCTTTTACCAATTAAATCAAAGTAAAGATGTTATACGGCATTTTACCCCAAATTGGTTTACAGCAACTATGGGTACTGGTGTGGTGAGTATGATTTTAATTCAGCTTCCATTTGCCAAATCATTTTTATTTATGCTGGCGACACTGTTATGGCAATTTAATATTGTTCTATTTAGTGTTTTTTCAGGTCTTTATTTATTGCGATGGTTTCTTTTCCCTCATGAAGCGAAGCAAGTATTTAATCATCCAAATATGAGCTTGTTTTTAGGCGCTATACCGATGGGACTTGCAACCATACTAAATGGCTTTTTAAGCTTCGGAATCGGGCTTTATGGTGAAGTAGCAATCCATATTGCCCAAGCTTTATGGTACATCGATGTCTTTTTAGCGTTAGCAATTGCGTGGATCGTACCATTTTGCATGTTTAGCCGTCAGAATCATCAGCTACATACCATGACTGCAATTTGGTTGTTACCTGTTGTTGCTTGTGAAGTCGCTGCAAGCTCTGCGGGCATGTTGGTTGCACATTTACCAACAGATTTTCACAGCTTTCATTTATTGTTAGCGGGATATGTACTCTGGGGAATTTCTGTATTACCTGCATTTGCCATTTTAACGATTTTAATGTTGCGTATGGCTTTGCATCAGTTACCAGAAAAAGAAGTCGCAATTTCTAGCTGGTTATCTTTAGGCCCAATTGGCACAGGTGCTTTAGGTCTATTGTTGCTAGGTGAACAGGCAAAAAGAGTATTGGTAAATGTTGACTTTTCTGAGTTTGCCCATGTATTTCAAGCATTAGGCGTTGTGGGTAGTCTGGTACTTTTAGGGTTCGGGTTATGGTGGCTAGGTCTTGCGATTTTAACAACACTTCGTCATGCAAAAACAGGTATTCCGTTTAACTTGGGTTGGTGGGGTTTAACTTTCCCATTTGGTGTGTTTATTTTGGCTTTATTTAATCTAAGTCTTCAGATTGAAGTTATATTTCTACAATACGTTGCTGTGGCATTCAGTATTTTATTACTTGTAATGTGGAGCGTAGTAATGAAGAAAACCCTAGCTGGCGCATATAGTGGCAAGCTGTTCTTTTCTCCATGTTTGGTAGCTTTACAAGAAAGAATGCAGTAATGGTGAAAAGGTGCAAAAAAGCTTTTGCACCTGATTTATACTTATTTTCTAATTTATTAATCTTGAATTGAGCCTTTTTGAATGAACAAAGATATCGCTTTAATTATGGCACTTCCTAATGAATCTAAAGGTTTATTTGAGCAAGCAGGTATTGAAGTCCATTACAGTGGTATCGGTAAAATCAACGCTGCCTTTAAAGCATTTGAAGTTATTCAAAAAACAGGCTGTAAAACTCTAATTAACTTAGGTACAGCTGGAAGTTCGTCTTTTAATCGACATGATTTAGTTGAAGTAAAAACCTTTGTACAACGTGATATGGATGTTTCACCATTAGGGTTTGAAGTAGGTGTAACGCCGTTAGATGATCATTTACCGGCAGAGATTCATCTTCAACCACATTTTGCTGATTTGCCAAAAGGAATTTGCGGGACAGGGGATTCATTTGAAACTGGCCAGCCAAAAGTCGCGTGTGATGTGGTGGATATGGAAGGGTATGCTTTAGCCAAAGTTTGCCACAAGCTAGGTGTACGCCTAATTTCGGTGAAATATATTACTGATGGCGCAGACGATACCGCTCATTTAGATTGGGAAGAAAATTTATTATTGGGTGCGCAAAAGCTCTTGGCTCTTTATCAAAATCATTTTTAAAAAAGATCGGCAAATTTGCCGATCTTTTTTATTTTAGCGAGGTAATACGCCGTAGAGCATCATATGTACTGTATGCTCAATCGAGCGTTGGAACATACTGCGGTTACGAAGCGTTTTCCCGGTTACCATTTCCATTTGAGTCGCAAAATCGGCATAATTTTGTGTAAGCCCCCAAATATTGAGAATTAAAAGCTCCGGGTCGATATCCGGTGAAATTTTTCCTTCTTCTTGCCATGTCTGAATAACCTTAGCTTTGCGCTTAAATAGCTTTTTCAAAGGCCCTTTCAGTATAGGCAAAATGTGCGGTGCCCCTTGGATAATTTCCAAAGCAAATAATCGCGAAGCTTTTGGTTGGCTACGAGAAAGTTCGATTTTTTGTATTAAGTAGTGAGACAAAGCTTCGGCTGGTTCTAACTCAGCTTCTAAAGTTTGTAAGGGAGCAAGCCATTTTTGTAAAACTGTGGTCAGCACTTCCACATATAAAGACTCTTTATTTTCATAGTAATAGAAAATATTCGACTTATGCATGTCAGCGAGTTGGGCAATTTCATCCAGACTTGCACCACTGAACCCATATAGTGAAAACACATCAAGGGCGGCAGCAAGAAGCTGATTGCGCTTTTGAGTACTCTTCTTTTGTTCCATTTGCTGCATAAATTAAAAAGATAGTGCTCCCATTGTAAGGTAAATCGTTTGATTTGTGCACAGGTGTCTCACTTTTTTAGTGAAAAAACGGATAGTTATTTGAGCAATAGATATACTATTGTGCAAAAAATAGAGAGATTCACTAGTTTATTGTTATTCTTAAAAATATTTTTTTATATTCGCCCCAAAAAAGAGCAATAAATCATCAGTTTTATTGCTCATTAAGTGGGCATTTTGTTGTTGAAATGGTTCTCATTACTCATCTCAACCTTAAGTTGCTAAGACTGCGTCGAGTACTTGTTGTTCAAGCTGGGCAAAAGTGATGCTCTTTTTACGCGGACGTGGCAAATTCACTTGAAAACTTTGGGCAATTTGGCCCTTATCTAATAGGATAATACGGTCGGCCAGTTGCACTGCTTCACTTACATCGTGTGTGACCAAAATGGCAGTAAAACCTTGCTCTTTCCATAAACGTTCAATCAAGCTTTGCATCTCAAGGCGGGTGAGCGCATCTAATGCACCCAAAGGTTCATCTAGCAGTAAAATACGGGGAGTATGAGATAACGCACGAGCTAGGGCGGTACGTTGTCGTTGTCCACCAGAGAGCTGTGAAGGCCATTGTCCCGCTTTTTCTTTTAAACCTACTTTCTCTAATAATTCTTCTGCTAAAGCATGTTGCGATTTTGGTAGCCCAAGTTGAACATTTTGAAGAATATTTCGCCAAGGAAGTAGGCGTGGGTCTTGGAACATAACCCGAATATCATCGTTAGTAATTCCTTCGCGTAAATGTCGGGCAGATTTAAACTTGATCTCACCAAAACTTGCTTTTTCAAGTTGGGCAATTAAGCGTAGTAAGGTACTTTTACCGCAGCCACTACGACCAACAATAGCTAAAAATTCGCCCGGTTGAATATGTAGGTTAAGATCTTCAAGAACTTTAACCTCACTATAAAACTTATAAAGCTGTTCAATCAGAATCTCTGCACCTACTACGGGTTCTTGTGACTCTGGATGATTTTCTGGAATGAGCTCTACGTCATTCTGATTAATATTTAAATTCAGATTTGTCATATTTTAAGCTCCTTTATTTTTGATAACCGGCATGCCAGCGTAGTAAATAACGTTCCAAAAGTTGTGCTAAAACATCGGCTAACTTACCTAATAGGGCATAAAGAAGAATACCGACGAGTACCACATCTGTTTGCAAAAACTCACGCGCATTCATGGTCATGTAACCGATACCTGCTTGTGCTGAAATAGTCTCAGCTACAATGAGTAACACCCAAACCAAACCTAATGCAAAACGTAAACCAACTAAAATAGAAGGCATCGCACCCGGTAGAATAATTTCTCTGTAAAGCTGCAAACGGGAAAGGCCATAGCTTTTACCCATCTCAATCAATTGGGGGTCGACTGAACGAATACCGTGATAGGTGTTGATATAAATAGGGAAGAAAACACCAACTGCCACCAAGAATAATTTTGCTGTTTCATCAATACCGAACCACAAAATCACCAATGGAATAAGTGCAAGAGCCGGAATATTACGAATCATTTGCAAGGTCGTATCGAGCAGGGTAGAAGCGAAACGTGAAGATCCATTGAGCAGACCTAATAGCAAACCTAAACCGCCGCCGATTAGAAGGCCAAGCAGTGCACGACCAGCACTTACTTTAACGTGATGCCATAGTTCCCCACTCACCAAAAGATGCCAAAATGCCGAAACGACAGCAGTCGGGGCGGGCAAAATACGGCTTTCTAAAAGACCCGAAGTTGAGGCAATTTGCCAAACAACCAATAGAAGAATAGGGAAAATCCAAGGCAGCAAACGCTGCCCGATTTGTTTTGTTCCACGTGAAACCACACTTTCAGCTTTACTCATGCAGGCTCCTTGACGGAACTATTTTGTTTCTTCTCGTCTGGAACGTAGTTGTTGGCAATAATTTCACCGAATGGACCGGTTAAATTTGGCTGAGCAAGTTTAGCGCGAGTTTCAATTGGTAATAACGGGAATACTAACTCTGCAAAACGGATTGATTCTTCAAGGTGTGGATAGCCTGAGAAAATGAAGGTATCAATACCAAGGTCTGCATACTCTTGAATACGAGCAGCAACTGTTTCTGGGTCACCTACAAGTGCCGTACCTGCACCACCACGAACTAAACCAATACCTGCCCAAAGGTTCGGAGAGACTTCTAGCTTGTCTCGGTTGCCGCCATGTAACGCGGCCATACGTTGTTGGCCTACAGAGTCCATTTGTGCAAATTTTTTCTGTGCTGCAGCAATAGTTGCATCGTCTAGATACTGAATAAGTTCGTTAGCAGCTGCCCATGCTTGTTCGTTGGTTTCACGAACAATGACATGTAAGCGAATGCCATAAGTTAATTTACGGCCTTTAGCCTCCGCTTTTGCACGAACATGTTCGATCTTTTCTTTCACGGCCGCTGGCGGTTCACCCCAAGTGAGGTAAGTGTCCACTTGCTCAGCCGCAAGGTCGACCGCGACGTCTGAAGAACCGCCAAACCAAAGAGGTGGGTAAGGTTTTTGAACAGGTGGATAAAGTAGTTTTGCATCATCGACTTGTAAGCGTTCGCCGTGGAATGTAAAAGCTTCACCTGTATGTGAACGCGTCAAAATTTCGCGCCAGATTTTTACGTATTCATTGGCAGTTTGATAACGCGTTGAGTGATCTTCATATAAACCGTCACCGCGTAGTTCTGCTTCATCGCCACCTGTTACCAAGTTGAGTAACACACGACCATTGGACAAGCGGTCAAAAGTTGCAGCCATACGCGCAGCTAAAGCTGGTGTTGTTACACCCGGACGTAACGCAACTAAAAATTTAAGGTGCTGAGTTGCATCAATTAGGCTCGCCGCCGTAATCCATGGGTCTTCACATGAACGGCCCGTTGGAATAAGTACACCTTCATAACCCAAATTATCTACTGCCACAGCAATTTGCTTCATATAGGCATGGTCAACCTGACGAGCGCCTTTACTTGTACCTAAATAGCGACTATCACCGTGGGTAGGAATAAACCAGAAAATTTTCATGTGCATTACCTATATGTCTATTGAAATTACTTGGCACCCCAAACAGCTTGTTTAATGCTGATTGGTTTTGGAATGATGCCTTGTTGAGTAAAGATGTCTGCAAGCTGCTGCTGTTCAGCAATAACTTTGCTGTTAAGAGGAGCTGCTGCTGATGGACGTGGACGACGTTTAATGAATAAGTCACTGGTTGCAGGTTTTAAGCCTGTACTTTGGCCAATCGCACTTGCTGTTTCTGCTTGATGGCTTTGAACCCATTTGTCAGCTTGATTGATCTGCTTGATGAGTCCTGGAACAGCTTTTGGATATTGCTTAACAAAATTTGGAGCGGCTAAGTAAAAGGTGTAGTTCGGGCTTAGGCCTTTACCAGATGCAAGAACACGAGCTTGGTCTTCTAATTGTGCTGAAGCGTAGTAAGGATCCCAAATTGCCCATGCATCAACGGCACCTTTTTGGAATGCAGCGCGAGCATCGGCAGGTGTGAGCCAAATTGGCGTAATGTCGCTCCATTTTAAGCCCGCTTTCCGCACAGCCTGTACAAGTAGGTAATGTGAGCTAGAACCTTTTTGTAGCGCAATACGTTTGCCTTTCAGGTCTTTAAGTTGAGTAAGCTGTGAGTTTTTTGGAACTAAAATTGCCGACGCTAAAGGTTTAGCTGCTTCATAAGCAATATAATATAAAGGCTTGCCAGCGGCTTGAGCATAGACTGGTGGCGTGTCTCCAGTAACGCCAACATCGAGTGAGCCAACAGCCAAAGCTTCTAAAATTTGAGGGCCAGCGGGAAATTCATTCCAAGTGATTTTGGCATTCGGAAATTCTTGTTCAAATAGTTTTTGTTGCTTGGCAATCGCGAAGTTAATCGAGCTTTTTTGGAAACCGATACGCAGTTCTTTTACAGTTGGGTCAATTGCCCAAGCAGGCGCTGCGATTGTTAAACCAAATACAGCGAGCGCGCTAAAGCGCTTAACTAAATGAGTCCACTGACTCTTCTTAAATAATGACTGATCTTGCATATTGATACCCTTGTTCCCTTAAGGCAAGGCACAGCATTTATATCGTTATTTAAGCTGTGCCAAAGCCAGGTTTATTTCAGTTTTAAAATGGCTTCTTGTATGGTGAGCTTGTTGGGAATGAGCTTTTGCGCGTAGAAGGCATCAGCTACATATTGTTGTTCTTGGGCGACCTTGTCAGATATTGGCTGAACTCCAAAACCCATTCGCGAAATGGACGTTTTGAGTACATCAAACTCAAGTGCCGTAGGTTTTTCGAGTAATTTGGCAGCCTCATCTTGGTGTGTGCTGACCCATTCAGTTGTCTGATTTAACGTTTGCACAACAGTGTTGAGTACTTTCGGATTACTTTCTGCAAATTTACGATCAGCCAAGTAAAACTGATGATTGCTCACCAAATTTTCACCAGTCGCTAAAACACGAGCTTGAATTTGATGTTCAGCTGCTGCAAAGAACGGGTCCCAAATCACCCACGCATCGACAGCGCCTTTTTCAAAGGCAGCACGTGCATCTGATGGAGGTAAATAAACAGGTTGAATATCACTTAAGTTCAAGTGATTTGCTTCTAAAACTTTTAATAAAAGATAGTGAACATTCGAACCTTTATTCAGTGCGACACGTTTGCCTTTTAAATCCTGAATAGAGTGAATAGGAGAGTCCTTTTGTACCAATAATGCTTCTGCTTTTGGTGCAGCCGGTTGGTTTGCAATATAGACTAAATTGGGATTGGCCGCTTGAGCAAAAATAGGAGGTGCTTCGCCTGCTTCACCCAATGAAACGCTTCCGACATTTAGACCTTCAAGTAATTGAGGTCCCGCAGGAAACTCAACCCATTTCACTTGTACACCTTGGTCTTTTAGTGCTTTTTCCAAGTCACCACGTGCTTTTAGAATAGGAAGGATGCCATATTTCTGGTATCCAATATTTAGAGTTGTGGTGGTGTGTTCCTCTTTTTTGGCACAACCACCTAGCATCATCACTCCCGCAAGGCTGGCAGCAATGACTGAATATTTTGCCCATGAAGTGGAATTAAAAAGTGCCATGTGGTTTTGTGCTCCCCGAAAGAGAAAAAGAAAAATAATTGGATGAGCAGATACCCTAAAGGGATTTTTATTCCATAAAAAATAAGTATTCGGTCTTTATTTATGCAAAAAAAAGCTAAAAACTTTCGGCGATAAACTTATGCAAAAAAAAGATTTATTAAATAAAATAATATTTAGAAAATTGTGTTTAAGGCTTTGTAAATAAAAAGAAAAATATTAAAAGAATAAAATTTAATGATTTAAAAAAAGTACAACCATACATTAATCGTATTTATGGTTGTACTTTTTGGACTAAGCTTATCTGAAATAAGAATATCTTAAAAAATGCAAAGACTAAGGAAGCAGTTTTTTAAAGACTAAAGAATTTCTTTGATAGTTATAAAGTGCTTGACGGGCATTTGGTAACTCATCAACGGTGACTTGGTGAAAACCATGTTCTAAAAACCAGTGTGCAGTTCGGGTTGTTAAAACAAATAATTGACGAATGCCTTGTTGTTTTGCCTTTTCTTCAAGGAATTGCAAAATTTGGCTACCACGGTTCGATTTACGATAACTTGGGTGTACTGCTACACAAGCAATTTCCGCTGAACGAGTTTCGTTAAACTCCGTCGGAATCGGATAAAGGGCAGCACAGGCCAAAATCATACCGTCTCGTTCAATAACCGCAAACTGGCTAATTTCTTGCTCTAAACGTTCACGTGAACGATAAACCAAAATACCTTCTTCTTCTAACGGGCGTAATAAGTTCATTAAGCCGCCAACATCTTGAATATGCGCCATACGAACTTCTTCATAATGTGCATCGGTAATCATAGTACCTACACCATCACGTGTGAACAGTTCTTCAATAAGTGCGCCATCATAGGCATATGAAATTAAATGAACACGATGTACACCCGACAGAGAAGCTTTTTTTGCTTCTTCTAAATGTAGAGTTAGAGTTGGACTGGTGGTTTGGTATTGTTGAATATAGTAGTCAAGTTGATGCGGACTTAATTCACGCAATAATTGTCCTTCTTCATTGAGCAAACCTTGTTGCTCACCTAAAAATATTAATTTATCTGCTTTTAAATAGGTTGCAGTTTTCGTTGCAACTTCTTCAGCTCTTAAATTAAATACTTCACCTGTGGTTGAATAACCAGTTGGACCAAGTAAAACAATATTATCGTTATCAAGATGGCGTTCAATCGCGTCGGTGTCTATGGAACGAACCTCTCCTGTAAGCTGAAAATCCATACCATCACGAATACCATAAGGTTTAGCTGTTACGAAGTTTCCTGATACGACGTCTATGCGAGCACCGTACATTGGAGAGTTAGCTAAGCCCATAGATAACAATGCTTCGATTTCTAAACGAATAGACCCAACAGCACTCATGACACAGCTTAATGATTCGCGTGTGGTAATACGGCTATTGTCATAAAAAGGTGTTTCGATACCTTTATCTTTAAGGTTTTGATTAATCTGTGGACGTGCGCCATGGACTAAAATTAAGCGAATACCAAGTGAATGCAATAAAGCAATATCATGGATAATGTGTTCAAAATTAGGATCGCGGACTGCTTCACCGCCAAACATTAAAACAAAAGTTTTATCGCGATGGGCATTAATATAAGGTGCTGAATGTCGGAACCAATGTACATAATGTTGGGTGTTATTATGTGATTTCTCTAAAGACTTAGTTGGCATACCGATCTCGAATCAACAGCAAAAAGATATAAAGATGATTCTAAACAAAAAAGCTTAAAGTCGCATGTATTAGATAGAAAAACACCCAAATTACATTTGGGTGTTTGTTGATTTATTAAATTAACGAATCACTTTAATAATTTTATGACTTTGCTCATTTACGAGTACGTAGTTACCGTTCACTTTATACCATTTTTGAAAACGTCCAGGCTTAGTCAATTTATCATGCGTGCGATAGTCGATGACATAACGTGGGTGCTGATATTCATGTGGTACGACTTGGCCTTCTCGCCAGATATTGGCACGATCATCTTTATGAATTACTTTGACTGGTCTGACGTCATGGTTTCGGTAGTTATCATGATGGTCATGATCATTTGGTGCAGCCATCGCTGTTGATGCGATTAAACCACTCATTGAAAGAACAATTGCTGTTGTTAGTTTTTTCATAATGAACCTCGAATGATAAATTAAATTTCGATAATTGAAGATTAGTGAAGAATTACAGATAAATCGTGAAGACTAAGAACAATAAATGTGAAAAATATCTAGGAAATAAGAAGAAATTTAGAATATATAAATTTTTAATATCTTATTGATATAAAAATAAAAAAAGGATAAAACCAATGGGCTTTATCCTTTTTTACTAACTGATGAGTGAGGAGCTATCAGTTTTATAAACCACGAATGCTAACAATGCTATTAGAATCTGTGTCGACTAAAATATAGTCATTATTGATTTTGTACCATTGTTGATTACGGTCTGGTTTAGGTAAGTTATTGTCTCTATAGTCGACCTTATAGCCATTACCGCGATAATGCTGTGGCATAACATAGCCTGGCTGCCAGCGATGTTGTTTTAGACGCTCAAAACCGCGTTCTTCGCGCATACGACGCTCATCGCGAAAACGATCTTCATGATCGTCACGGTCATGTTTATGCCCACGATCATTCCATTCACCACGAGGCCCACCTTTAGGTCCTTTCTGGCCATGTCCTCGGTCAAATGGAGGATCAGCAAAGCTTGCCATACTGGTGGTCAGTACAGTTATGCTAAGGGCTAAGATGGTGAACAACTTTTTCATGATGCATCCTCGTTTACATCTGATGTCTCTCATGTTGAATACTGTACGCGCAAAATGCAGAGAAACTGTGAAGATCATTTAATGCTTCAATTAAAATTACGGATAAATCCAGTGTTTTATCAATAATAAAAAAGGCTTGTATATATCTTTTCAGGTATAGCCAAGCCAGATGTGATGATCGGCCGTAATTTATTTTAGCTTTTCATCTATAGTTATTTAGTCCTGTGCATCAATACTTTGACCATTGAGCGTCAGGCTATCTTCACCCATTAAATAGAGATAAGCTGGCATGATTGACTCTGGTGTTGGTAATGTTTTTGGATCTTCTTCAGGATAAGCTTTAGCACGCATAGCAGTACGTGTTGCACCTGGGTTAATGCAGTTAAAGCGAATATTTGGATAAGTATGCTCAGCTGCAAAAATTTTGCTCACAGCTTCAATCGCGACTTTAGATACTGAATAAGCACCCCAAAGTGCACGTGCTTCGCGACCTACGCCAGAGCTGGTAAACACAACAGAAGCGTTATCTGATTTTTGTAAAAGTGGGAGTAAGGCTTGAGTAAGCGCAAAAGGTGCACGTAAATTGACTGCCATCACATCATCCCACACTTCTGCTGGGTAATGGGCAAGTTCTACTCGATCACCTAAAATACCGGCATTATGCAAAATACCATCTAGACGTCCAAATTGCTTTTCTAACGTATTGACTAAAAAGTCATAATCACGATCAGAAGCACTCGAAAGCTGGAGCGGTAAAATTGCAGGTTGAGGGGCGCCTAAACCTTCAATTTCATCATAAATTACTTCAAGTTTATTTAAGGTTCTACCATGCAAAACCACAGTTGCACCGTGTAAAGCATAACTGAGGGCCGCAGCTCGCCCGATTCCATCACCTGCACCGGTGATTAAAATAATTCGATCTTTGAGTAGATCTGGACGAGGTTGATATTCTGAATATTTCATTGGTAAACCTCCTTCTTTTTATACTGATATAAATAACCGTTAAAAAAGCCTGTAAAACTCTTGTGTTAACTTATCATACGCTGATTTTCCTGTAGAGCAGGAAGCTTTTGACGTAACATCTCGTGTAATTCTGTCACCGTATTTACAATCGAATCGGCTTGCCACGCGGCTAAATCATCGCGATGTTCGATAGGTAAATAGCCGTATGCTGCCAAGATGGTATACATATTGGCATTGCGACCAGCATCAATATCACGTGGGTGATCGCCCACATAAATAATTTCATCTGCTGGAATATTTAACTGCTTTGCAGCCAAATACATCGGTTCTGGGTCTGGTTTAGTTTTAGAAACATCTTCCGGACACACTAAAACTGCACAGCGTTCAGTCAGGTTTAGCTTTTCTAGAAGAGATTCACTTAAACCACGTGGTTTATTGGTGACAATACCCCACGGTATTTGCTGGGCTTCCAGCTCTGCTAAAAGCGGATACATCCCTTCAAATAGATCTGTATCGACGACAATATTATTGCCATACATATCTAAAAAATTTTGTCGATGTGCCAAGAAGATTGGATTGGTTACATCCAGCTCTGGATAGACCAATTTGACCATGGCGCGTGCACCTTCAGACACCTGAGTGCGAATAAGGTCTGCTTCTACAACAGGACGTCTTGCATCACGGCACATTTGTTGAATAATACGAATAAAGTCAGCAGCCGTATCGATGAGAGTGCCGTCTAAATCAAATAAAACAGCTTTCATCATGCACCTGTCTTTACGGTATGAACCATATAGTTAACATCAACATTTGGTGCTAACCAATAACGCTTCGTAATCGGGTTGTAGTGCAAACCTGTCATTTCTTTTAAAGTTAAACCTGCATTACGAATGTCATGTGCCATTTCTGACGGGCGAATAAACTTGTGATAATCATGCGTACCTTTTGGAAGCATACGCAACACGTATTCAGCACCAATAATGGCAAATAAATATGATTTTGGGTTACGGTTAATGGTCGAGAAGAACACATGGCCACCTGGCTTAACCAAAGCCTGACATGCTTTAACAATAGATGCAGGGTCTGGAACGTGTTCCATCATTTCCATGCAAGTGACCACATCATATTGACCTGCTTGTTCTTGAGCCAACTCTTCAACTGGAATTTGGCGATATTCAATATTTTGAACATTTTCTTGTTGAGCATGTAAACGACCTACTGCTAAAGGCGCTTCTCCCATATCGATGCCGAGTACGTCTGCACCGCGGCGCGCCATGCTTTCAGCTAAAATACCGCCACCACAGCCAACATCAAGCACCTTTTTACCAGCAAGACCACCGGCACGTTCATCAATCCAATTTAAACGTAATGGGTTAATTTGATGGAGTGGGCGAAATTCAGAATGTTGATCCCACCATTTGGCAGCAAGAGCTTCAAATTTTGCGATTTCTTGTAAATCAACATTCAATTGCGACATGGTGCTACCTCTAAACTTGGGTTATCTTTTTGATGTAGTTCGCTGTTAGTGTAGCGATTATTGGGAAAAAAGCGATAAACCCAATAAAAAACTTCACAGAAGCAAAACGAATTTAGCATATTTGTTTTATATTTAGGGCATAAGCTAATGCATAACAACTTAGAGGAAAAGCTGTAACAATGAAAAAATTGGTTTTGGGTGGTTTGAGTGCAGCAATTATGGCCATATCGGGTAGTGCAATGGCAGCAGATTTCGTTGCTGGTAAAGACTACACCGTAATTGCCAATCCAGGCAAAGTGGAAGTACCGGGGAAAATCGAAGTTCGTGAGTTCTTTTGGTATGGTTGTCCGCACTGTTTTAAACTTGAACCGCATATGCAAGAGTGGTTAAAACAGATTCCAAGCGATGTACGTTTCGTACGTACGCCAGCTGCTATGAACAAAGTATGGGAACAAGGGGCACGTACTTACTATACATCTGAGGCATTAGGCGTACGTAAGCGCACGCATTTACCATTATTCCATGCAATTCAGGTGAATGGTCAGCAGATTTTTGACCAGGCTTCTGCGGCTAAATTCTTTACTCGTTACGGTGTGCCTGAACAAAAATTTAATAGCACTTACAACTCATTTGCAGTAACTGCAAAAGTTGCCGAGTCAAATAAACTTGCTCAACAGTACCAATTAACAGGCGTTCCTGCTGTAGTGGTAAATGGTAAGTATGTTGTACAGGGTGAAGATGGTAAAGTTACTCAAGTACTTAATTACTTAATTGAGAAAGAACGTAAAGCAAAATAATTTTGAGTGCGTTAGTAAAAGGGCTTCATCAGAAGCCCTTTTTTATAAAATTTATTTCATAATCACGAAATCATTCAATTAATTTTGAGAGTTCTCGTCTTCAATCTGAAAATTTAACGCATCAAAATTGGTGGTTTGGGTGGGTAGTGATAAGGCTTGGTTAATATATAAATTAATCAATTTTTGGCGAGAACCAATCGAACGCTGATAATAAGTCGAATTTAAAAGTAGTGATGCGCCGTAAGTTAGTGACCAGATATAAGATAAATAGTCACGAATCGACATGTCATAATTTAATGATTTTAAATAACTTTCTGTAATATCTTTAATTGCTAAAATGCGTTGCTGGCGAATTTCATAAAGCTCTTCAAAAAGGTGCTTCAACTTAGACTCTGTCATCGTCAGATTTTCTTCAAGCTGATGCAATAAAATCGTTTTTCCCGGTGTGAGCAAATGATGGAGCATGTAACGCGGAGCATACTCTTTGAAATCAGTATTATATTTTTGAGAAATTTCTAAAATTTGTTTTTCATTTTGAATAATGAGTTCAAGCAGAAGTTCATTTTTACTTCTAAAGTGTTTATAAAGCGTACCTTTTGCGATATCTAGCTCGGCCACTAATTCATCTAGAGTAATTTCCTGATTGTTTTCTAGTAACAATTTTTCTGCAACGCTTAGAATTTTTTCTTTGCGCATCAAAAATTGTGTATGACGATCAAGATTCATAGGTATTCCCACACCAGTTTGGCCTAACGAATAGTTTACTTCCTGTAAAAAGAAAAAAGACTTTTCTCGAAATTTTAGCCTTTTTCTTTCACTCTTTACGTATTAACACATAACCTGTTTTTTGTCATTTGCCAGTTTTACCGTTCCCAGTTGGCAATGCCTCTAAACAGTAAGCGAACTTGTGTAGACGCATTTTCAATAAAGGCAATTTGTTGTTGTTTGAGCTGCTCACCTTGATATTGTTTGGCGAGGTTGAGCCACGTCATTGCCCATGTAAATGACATATTGGTCAAAATGGTAGATAAGACATTTAAGTCTTGAGGGTTTTGAATATGTTTAAAATTTTCGAGTTTAGTCAGATCTGTTGTTAGATCTTCAATCAAAAATTCAATTTCTCTAGCAATGGCTGCACGAACGGTTTCGGAACCTCCCCAACGTTCAGCAATCATAAATTGCCATTGCTTTGGACTATGGTTCACTGCTTGTACAAATAATTCAATACTGGTTTGGGTTTTAGCAGATTTATGTTGTAAATAACTTTGTCCAAGTTGATGTAAAACGCTTTTTAAATGTAGGGCAACTTGGTCAACCAATTCTTTCCCAAGTTCATCCATGTCTTGAAAATGACGATAGAACGCAGTTGGCACTAAACCTACTTCACGTGCAACTTCACGCAAACTAATACTACTGAACGAACGCCCAGACGTGCTTAGATGCAAGGCTGCATCGAGAAGTGCCTGACGACTTTGCTGTTTTCGTTCATCTCGTATCGACATTAAAAAAACCTATTTAAACCGTGAGCAAAGTCTAACAAAAAAGAGCAAACTTTCATAAAAAAAATAGTGAACAAGTGTTGACTGAGTGAACACTTATAAATATAGTGTACATATGTTCACTATACGAACATGTGTTCACTCAAATAAATAGCCAGAAACAAAAGAGGAACGTATGAACGCAACACTTAACTATCAACCACATTGGGTTCGAGAAGATTTCGTTGATTTTGTTTTGCAGAAAATTAACGCGACTTGGGCTTGGAAAAGGGTACTTGCAGAAGTTACCGCTGTTCAGCCGCTTCATACCGATATGGTGCTCATTAGACTTAAACCAAATCGTAATTTTAATTTCGATCAGGTTTGTGCGGGACAAAGTATTCTATTGACGTTGCTTATCGATGGCGTTTATCAACAACGTAGCTATTCGATTATTGAAGTAACCACTCAAGGTGAAATCACTTTAGGTATTAAAGTACAAGGCTTGGTGTCTCGTGCAGCTCAACTGTTACATGTGGGTGAGTGTGTTGAGATTTCACAGCCACAAGGTGATTTTACTTTGCATGAAGGTCAGCAGCCTGCAATTTTAATTGCATCAGGAAGTGGTATTACTGCAATTTATTCACTCTTGCAGCAAGCTTTAAAACAGCAGCTTGAACAAATTCATGTCATTTATTTTAATCGTGCGGAAATTTTTCATGCTGCATTAAAAGCTTTGGCAGAGCAGTACCCACAGCTTCAGTATCATTTTTTTAATACTACCGAGCAAAAGCAGCATTTAACTGAAAGCCTACTACAAAAGCTTGTTCCAGATTTTGCGCAGACTGCGACCTATATATGTGGGCACCACGGCATGATGCAGCAGGCGAATGAAATTTATGTGCAAAAAGGAGCCCAGTCTCAGCTTCACCAAGAATATTTCCAACCACTTCAAGTGACTGGTACACATGCAGCACAGCCTGTTATTTTCCGCCGTGCTCAACACGAATTTTTAGCTGAAACAAATTTACTGAGCAGTGCAGAGCAGGCGGGACTACGTCCGCAACATGGCTGCCGTATGGGGGTTTGTAATAAATGCAGTTGTACCAAAGTGAGCGGGGTCACTCAAAACCTGTTAACAGGCGAAATTGAAGACCAACCAAATCGTCCAATTAAACTATGCGTGAGCCAGGCATTAAGCCCAGTCACGATTGATCTATAAAAAGAATTACAGAGGATTAACCCTATGAATATGGCATTAGAATTTTCTACTGTTTCTAAATCTGCTCACTTAACACCGGAACAAACTGAAGAGTTTGGCCGCCGTGTTGAACAGATTCGACAAGATGTTATGAAAAGTCTTGGTGAGCAAGATGCAAAATATATCTACAAAGTCCGTAACTTTGTCCGCTATACCGAAATCGCATCACGTGGCATGTTGATGTTTGGTGGCTGGATTCCACCTGTCTGGTTATTGGGTACAGGTTTACTGGGTATTTCTAAAATCGTAGAAAACATGGAACTTGGTCATAACGTGATGCACGGTCAGTTTGACTGGTTAAATGAGCCAAGTCTGAATGGTAATACCTATGATTGGGATACCATTGCCTCTGGTGATGACTGGCGTGAAACACACAACTATGTACACCACACTTACACCAATATTGTCGGTAAAGACCACGATGTCGGATATGGAATTTTACGAGTAAGTGATCAACAAAAGTGGGAACCTCGTCACCTGTTTAATATTCCACTCGGTCTACAGTTAATGTTTTTCTTTGAATGGTATGTAGGTGTACAAAACTTACATCTTGAAGATGCATTAGTTTATAAAACCAAGAGCTGGAAACAGGTTTGGAAAGATTCTCCTAAAGTCCGTAAAAAAGCCACACGCCAAGTTTTAAAAGACTATATATTTTTCCCTGTGATCTCTGGCCCTATGTTTTTACCGGTTTTTGCGGGAAATGTAGTTGCCAATATTATTCGTAACTTATGGTCATCAGCTGTGATTTTTAATGGTCACTTTACTGAAGATGCAGAAACGTTTGAGCCGGATAATACCGACACTGAAACCAAGGCAGAGTGGTATTTACGCCAGATTCGTGGATCAAGTAATTTTAGTGGTACAGAATGGCTGCATTTTATGAGTGGTAACTTAAGCCATCAAATTGAACACCATTTATTTCCAGATATGCCAGCTAATCGCTATAAAGAAGTAGCACCGAAAATTAAGGCACTTTGTGCAGAATATGGCATTAACTACAACGAAGCGAACTTTATGCGCCAGTTCTGGAGTGTATGGGTGCGTTTAGCAAAATGCTCATTACCAAACCATACAACTGCAAAAGTGATGCAGACATTAGAAAAATTAAAAGCAAAATTCAAATTTGCCTAATCGATAGACCAGTAAATAGCTCCTAAAAAGGGGCTATTTTTATTTTTAAGTCATGAAAAGTGCAGACTTACATTTGAAAGTAGGGAATAAACTCAACCTGTCAAAATCCTTTGCTATACTATGCCCAAGTTTGTATTTAAGAGAATTTAGGAAGGATTATGCGTATTGACCAACGTGCATTAGACCAATTACGTGAAGTGAAAATTACACGAAACTACACCCGTTATGCTGAAGGTTCTGTGCTGGTCGAATTTGGTCACACCAAAGTCCTTTGTACTGCAAGCATTGATAACTCAGTGCCACGATTTTTAAAAGGCCAAGGTCAAGGCTGGGTAACAGCAGAATATGGCATGTTACCGCGTTCAACACACTCACGTTGTGACCGTGAGGCTGCTCGTGGTAAACAAACTGGTCGTACTCAAGAGATCCAACGTCTCATCGGTCGTAGCTTACGTGCGATGGTTGATTTGAAAAAGCTGGGTGAAAATACCATTACCATCGACTGTGATGTCATTCAGGCAGATGGCGGTACACGTACTGCTTCAATCACTGGTGCTGCTGTAGCATTGGTTGATGCGATGAATGTTTTACTTGCACAGAAAAAAATTAAGCAAGATCCACTTAAAGGCTTAGTTGCTGCAATTTCTGTAGGCATGTATCAAGACGAAGTATTGCTTGATCTTTGCTATGAAGAAGATTCGAACTGTCAAACTGACTTAAACGTAGTAATGACACAAGCTGGCGAGTTTATTGAAATTCAAGGTACAGCGGAAGACAAACCGTTTACCCGTGCTCAAAGCAATGCCATGTTAGAAATGGCTGAAAAAGGAATTGCCGAGCTGATTAAAAAGCAACAAGAAGCTTTAGGCTGGTAATTTTAAGTTATCTAAAAAACGCATCTTCGGATGCGTTTTTTTTATCCCTTCATCAAATCGACATAAAAACATCACTTGTCTGTCACCTTTTCACTTTATTAGTAGTTCGCATTTAAACCGTTTGGAAAAAACCAATGCGAAAATTTTCACTTTTATTAATTACATCTTTAGCGCTTATGCTCAGTGCTTGTAACGATGACAACAACTCAGATAATTCATCGCCAACACCACCACCAACCAGCAATTGCAAAATGCACTGTGCACCATAATAAAAATTAAGGATGAAAAAATGAATCGTCGCGAATTTCTTTTAAATTCTACAAAAACTATGTTTGGGACAGCCGCTCTGGCAAGTTTTCCGCTAAGTATTCAAAAAGCCTTAGCTATCGATGCGAAAGTTGAAAGTGGAACTATTCAAGATGTTAAACACATCGTGATTTTGACTCAGGAAAACCGTTCTTTCGATAATTATTTCGGAACATTAAAAGGTGTACGTGGTTTTGGTGACCGCTTTACCATTCCTATGACAGAAAGCCGCAAAGTGTGGGAACAATACGATGCTAAGAAAAATAAAGTACTGCCTTACCATCTCGACAGCCGTTTAGGAAATGCTCAGCGTGTTTCAGGTACACCTCACTCATGGTCTGATGGCCAAGCTGCTTGGGACAATGGTCGTATGAGTGATTGGGTGGCATATAAAAAACCGCAGTCAATGGGCTACTATAAAAAGCAAGAAGTTGAATATCAGTTTGCTTTAGCCAACGCTTTTACCATTTGTGATGCCTACCATTGCGCTATGCATGCGGGAACCAACCCGAACCGTAAATTTATCTGGACGGGAACTAATGGACCTACAGGGGCAGGTGTTGCGAGTGTGGTCAACGAATTTGATGGCATTGGCCCATCAACAGAAGGTTATGAATGGACGACTTATCCTGAGCGTTTACAGCAAGCTGGCGTGACATGGAAAGTTTATCAAAATATGCCAGATAACTTTACCGACAACCCTTTAGCTGGTTTCAAACAGTATCGCCGTGCAAATGAGCAATCTGGTCAGCCAGTCAGTAACGATACCCTCACTTGTCCAGCATATGATGAAAAAATCGATGCGACTCAACCACTTTATAAAGGTATTGCCAATACCATGCCGGACGGTGGTTTTCTAGGAACTTTTAAAGCTGATATTGCGCAAGGTAAATTACCGCAAGTGAGTTGGTTAGTTGCTCCTGCAACTTACAGTGAACATCCAGGGCCATCTAGTCCTGTGCAAGGCGCTTGGTATATTCAGGAAGTATTAAATGCGTTAACTGAAAATGCTGAGTTGTGGAGTCAAACCGTTTTATTGGTGAACTTCGATGAAAATGACGGTTTCTTTGACCATGTTCCTTCACCAAGTGCACCGTTTAAAGATGCAAATGGTGTTGTATATGGAAAAACCACTTTAACGGATCAGCAAGTATCTTATGAGTACTTTAACCATCCAGCAGTAGCGACTTCGAAATCTCAACCTAAGCCAGATGGTCGAGTGTATGGTCCGGGTGTACGTGTTCCAATGTACGTGATTTCACCATGGAGCCGTGGAGGATGGGTAAATTCTCAAGTCTTTGACCATACTTCTATTTTACAGTTCTTGGAAAAACGCTTTGGTGTCCAAGAGCCGAATATTAGCCCATACCGCCGTGCTGTATGTGGTGATTTAACAACGGCTTTTAATTTTAAAACACCGAATCTTTTGCCTGTTGCTGAACTAGATGGGAAGAAAACCAAAGCCGAAGCCGATGCGATTCGTGTTGCTCAAGCTTTATTGCCCCAAGTTCCTGTTCCGAGCCAGCAGCAATTTCCGCAGCAGGAAATGGGGATTCGACCATCACGTGCTTTGCCATATATTTTGCACACCAGTGCCAAAGTTGATGGCACTCAAAAAACAGTTAAATTGATGTTCTCTAATACGGGTAAACAGGCAGCCGTTTTCCATGTGTATAACCGATTGGACCTAACGTCAATTCCACGCCGTTATATGGTTGAAGCGGGTAAACAGCTCGATGATGTATGGAATGCTACAAATGGGCAGTATGATTTATGGGTACTCGGACCAAATGGTTTCCACCGTGCGTTTAAAGGTAATTTGAGCCAAGTTAACCAAACTCAAGCTTTACCGGAAATTAGAGTATGTGTGGAAGAGTGTGATGCGAATTTGTATTTAAAAGTGCGTCATGATGGCAGTAAGTCAGTTAAGCTCACAGTCAAAGCAAATGCTTATCTACCAAATAAAACATGGAATATAGAAACCAACAGTTCCGAAAAAGAATTGGTTTGGGATATGTCTGAATTTGGTGGTTGGTATGACTTTACGGTGACATTAGCTGATGATGCAACGTTTAGTCGCCGTTTTGCAGGACGTATAGAAACTCAAGAAGATTCAATTTCTGATCCATATATGGGTTATTTAGAGTCTTAAGTTGCTCTAATGGATGAATGATTAAGATGAAGTCTTAAGTTAATCATATTTTAAATTAGCTAGCACGACGGAGTCTTATCATTTATTCATCCAGTGGAAGTAGCTAATTCGTTACTTTGGTTTCGCCCAAAGTAACCAAATGCATTTGTCATCTACAAAACCTGTTCTCTTCCTGCATATATCTGATTTATTGCAAAAACAATATATTCATAGATTTTGGGCAGGTTGTAGATGACATCTCGCACAATCTAATGTTGGGAAATATAAATGAAGGGGAGTAATATCTTATTATTTAGATGAATAATAAAAATAAAGGTTTACCTTTTGTAACAGAATCTCCTAAGCCTGGTCATATTTATCTTTTACCTTGAAACCCTAATTTTTTTAAAGTGATGGGGAAAATTTATGCTACAAGGTTTTATTGTATTATTAGCAGTAGTTACTTTTGTTTTAATGGCTGCCGACCCACGGGATAGTGGGGCACAAGCGACTCAGTCAGCATGGCAAAAAACACAAGCGGCAGACATGACTAAGTCGCAAAAAAATACCAATAATGATGCTGATTTTATTTAAGCATTAAAACGCATTGATAAATCAACGGCTTTGACGTCTTTAGTCAATACGCCCATAGAAATATAATCGACACCAGTCGTCGCTACTTCGCGTAAGTTTTCAATAGTGATATTTCCCGAAGCTTCGAGTTTACAACGTCCAGCCACATGTTTTACGGCATCAATCATTTGTTGTTGGCTAAAATTGTCGAGCATGACAATATCCGCACCTGCTTCAAGTGCTTGGTTTAGCTCATCCCAAGTTTCAACTTCGACTTCAACAGGTTTACCCGGCGCAATTTGATGTGCTTTTGCTATCGCTTGGGCAATACCGCCCGCTGCCATAATATGATTTTCTTTAATTAAGAATGCATCAAATAAACCGAGGCGGTGATTTTGTCCGCCGCCGACGGTTACTGCGTATTTTTGTGCAATGCGTAAGCCCGGTAAAGTTTTACGTGTATCGAGAAGTTTTGTATTTAAACCTTCAAGATGTTGAACATATTCAGCAGTTTTTGTAGCCACAGCCGATAATGTTTGAATAAAGTTTAGAGCAGGGCGCTCTACTGTAAGTAAGCTACGTGCAGAACCAGCAAGCTTTAAAAAGGCTTCATTTGCAGCAACACGGTCACCTTCTTGTTTTAACCAAGTCACCTGTACAGTGTTGTCATAAGCTGAGATGAGTGCGTTTACCCATGGTTGTCCAGCTAAAACCATATCTTCCCGGCTAATGATGATTGCAGTTGCCTGTTCATTTTCCGGTGTGAGCATGGCGGTAATGTCACCGTCCCCAATATCTTCTTGTAATGCTTGTTGAATATTGATTTGAATTGACTGTTCAAGCAAAGACTGAGGTATGCTCATACGGTTTCCATTTTGTCGATGACCCTAAAACTTGCGATATATTAGCACCGTCGACTTTAAAAATAAGCTGTTTTATTCGCTTAATCGCGATAAACAATCGTACTGGCTACTCTGAAAAGCATATAACTGTTTTAAACTAAAACAATTGGCAAGCAATTTATTGGCATCTCAATGAAGCAAATCACACCGTATGAAGTTATAGATGGGCATTTAAAAGGGGCGAGACAAGTCCCTTCTCCAAATTTTAACCAGCGTCCGGCTGGTACCGAAATTCAAATGATTGTGGTTCATAATATTAGCTTGCCACCTTCTCAATTTGGGGGAGACTATATTGAGCAGTTTTTCCAAAATAAATTAGATTGGTCCGTACATCCCTATTTTCAGACTATTGAAGGGATGCAGGTCTCTACGCACCTGTTAATTTTACGAACAGGTGAGGTCCTACAGTTTGTTAATTTTAATGATCGTGCATGGCACGCAGGGCGTTCGAGCTATTTAGCCAAAGTTGAATGCAATGATTATTCAATTGGTATTGAGCTTGAAGGAAGTGATGATTTACCTTTTGAAGAAATACAGTACAGCATACTAACAGATGTGGTTAGGGCTATTCGCCAAGCTTATCCTGAAATTAAGAATCATATTGCAGGGCATTCAGACATTGCACCGGGCCGAAAAACCGATCCGGGTCCTTATTTTAAATGGCAGCATTTTAGACAACTGTTAACACAGAAAAAAACTTGAGTTCATTCATCATTTCACAACGAAAAGATTTTCTAGTTTCATTACAATAGCGACTTTCGAATATATAGCTGTAGGTGAGTACGATGGCATTATGGCGATCGACTTTTATTGTCAGTGCGATGACGATGTTGTCACGTGTGTTGGGGTTGGTACGAGATGTCGTATTGCTCAACGTGTTTGGTGCGGGTAAAGATTTCGATACCTTCGTTGTGGCTTTTCGTATTCCCAATTTCTTTCGACGATTGTTTGCCGAAGGAGCTTTTTCTCAGGCTTTTATTCCAGTACTAACAGAATATAAAACAGGCCGAGCACATGCTGAAGTTCAAATCCTGATTAGTCGGGTATTTGGTTGTTTACTCACGGTCATGACCTTACTCACTTTTGTGGCTATGGTGTTAGCTCCGGCGATCATCTATATGTATGCGCCGGGCTTCCATAATGACCCTGAAAAGTTCGATTTAGCGGTCAGTATGTTCCGTCTGACTATTCCATATTTAATGTTTATGTCATTGACTGCTTTTGCTAGCAGTATCTTAAACAGTTATGGTTCTTTTGCTTCCCCAGCTTTTTCACCTGTATTGCTCAATGTAGCAATGATTGCTGGCGCATGGTGGCTTACGCCGTATATGGCTGAGCCAATTAAAGCATTAGGATGGTCAGTTGTAGCAGCGGGTATTTTACAGTTAGCTGTACAAATTCCTGAGTTATGGCGTAAAAACCTCCTAATTCCACCTAAAGTTGATTTTAAACACGAGGGTGTAGAACGTATTTTAAAATTAATGCTTCCTGCATTATTTGGCGTATCTGTAACTCAGATTAACCTGTTGTTAAATACAATTTGGGCATCTTTCATGCAAGATGGTTCGGTATCTTGGCTCTATAGTGCTGAGCGTATGACAGAACTACCTTTAGGTTTAATTGGAGTTGCGATTGGTACAGTGATTTTACCTTCGCTTTCAGCACGCCATGCTGAGCAAGATCAAGAAAAGTTCCGCGATATGATCGACTGGGCAGCAAAAGTTATTGTATTGGTGGGATTACCAGCAAGTATTGCCTTATTTATGCTTTCTACACCGATTATTCAGGCTCTATTCCAACGTGGTGAGTTTGACCTACATGACACTCAAATGACTGCACTTGCATTGCAATGTATGAGTGCTGGTGTAATTTCCTTTATGTTAATTAAGGTATTTGCACCGGGTTTCTATGCTCAGCAAGATACGAAAACACCAGTTCGTGTGGGTTTAATGTCTGTTGCCGCAAATGCTATTTTAAACGTTGTATTTATTGGATTCTTTAAACTAATCCATTGGCAGGCTGAACATATGGCGCTTGCGTTGGCATCTTCTGGTTCAGCTTTGGTAAATGCTGGTTTGCTCTACTTCTATCTACATAAGCGTAATATTTTTCGATTCGGCTCACATTGGAAAAAACTGATTCTTCAATATGGATTGGCAAACCTTGCCATGATCGCAGCGCTTTGGTTTGGGTTAAATTGGTATAACGGCGAGCTTTCTCAATGGATCCGTATTGCTGAGGTCGCAGGTCTATGTGTAGTAGGCGTAATCGCTTACTTAATTGGCTTATTGATTAGTGGCTTTAGACCAAGAGATTTAAAACACTAAAATAAAAAGCGATCAATTTAGATCGCTTTTTTTATATTTTAGAGGATTACTTTGGCAAAACTTGTAGCAATTCAATATCAAAAATTAACGTACTATTTGGACCGATACTATCACCAGCACCTACTTCACCATAAGCAAGTTTAGCTGGAATGAAGAAACGGGTTTTACCACCTTCTTTCATTGTTTGTAAGCCTTCTGTCCAGCCGGCAATAACCTGATTTAATTGGAAATCTACAGGATGATTGCGTGCAATTGAGCTATCAAAAACAGTCCCGTCAAGTAAACGACCTTCATAGTTGACTTTTACGCGAGAAGTAGCTTTAGGTATTTTACCAGAACCTTCTTTTAATACCTGATATTGTAAACCCGATTTAGTTGTAATCACACCAGATTTTTTCGCATTTTCAGCGAGAAAAGCAGCGCCAGCCTGAGCATTTTGTTGCCCTAGTTTTTGAAACTCAACGAGCTGCTTAGCTTCTAAAGTTTTCTTATACTCATTAATTGCTTTAGCCATTTCTTCGTCTGTCAAGCGTGCAGTTTTTTTCTGTGCACCTTCTTGAAGACCTTGATAAAAGATATCAAGATTTAAATCTGTTAATGCATCAGTATTATTACGACCCATTAAATAGCCATAACTATAACTAAACTGATCTTTTGCTGGACTTTTATTTGTTACAGGTGTCGCAGCAATAACCGATAAACTCATTGTTGATGCAGCAATAACCAAACTGATTTTTTTCATGTCATTTTCCAAAAAAAACAGGAGAGTATAACGACTCTCCTGGATTGTTATTATTTCACTGAAATGAGTTCTACATCAAAAATCAGTGTACTGTTTGCTGGAATTCCAGGAAGCTCTTGTGGGCCATATGCAAGATTTGATGGTATGAAGAAAGTCGCTTTTCCACCTTCTTTCATGAGTTGAAGACCTTCAGTCCAACCCGGAATGACCTGATTAAGCGGGAATTCTACTGGTTGACCACGCTTATAAGAACTATCGAAAACCTGTCCATTAATTAAGCGACCTTCATAATGTACTTTGACAACAGACTGAGCAGTTGGCTGTTTACCAGTACCTTCTTTAGTAATGATATATTGCAAACCTGATGCAGTGGTTTTTACGCCAGCTTTCGTTTTGTTTTCTGCAAGGAACTGTGCATCTGCAGAGTCAGTAGCTGTACCCGCTTGCTCAGGCTTATCTTGATGCTGCATTTTTTGTTGTAACTCTTTTTCATAAGCAGCAACGGCAGCTTTTAAATCTTCTTGAGTATAAGCACTAGGCTGCTTATTACGCGCATCATGGATCCCTTGAACAAATGCTTTGGTATCCAGTTCAGGAGGAGTTTGCTGAGCAACTTCATACCCAAGAACGTAACTGATTTTTTGAATTGGAGAAGAATTTTTGTCTGCTTTACGTCCGACTTCTGTGGTCGGATGTTGAGTTGCATAATATACAGGTACAAGTGCAGCACCGCCTAAAACTACAGCGACAGCAATGGGTAAGGCTTTACTCATAAAAGGTTCCAAAAATAATCATTTGAGTCTAAAAGGCTGCTTCGATCTTAGCATGCTTCGACTTAAGCATAGAATGTTTAAGAAAAAAAACGAGTGGTTTTTTTATATATTTTAGTTAGTTTTAATATGGCAAAACTTAAAAAGCAAATAAAAAAACCGGATCATATGATCCGGTTTTATGGAGAGTTTTAATTAGTCTTCTTTTTGTGCCTTATAGGCATAAGCATAGTTATAACCATACCCACCCCCACTAGAGCGTTGAATATCGTTAAGGATAAAGCCATTCACCTTAACACCTGCTTGTTCAAAACGGTTAACGGTTAATTCAAGCTCTTTCATATGTGACTTGGCGTAGCGTGCAACGATCAAGTTTACACCAGTGTACTGAGAAATAATAATACCATCGGTTACCGCAAGCACTGGTGGAGTATCAATAATGATATGGTCATATTGAGTCTGGAACTTTTCTAGTAAGTCTTTGAACTGGGTAGAGCTCAACATTTCTGAAGGGTTGGTTGGACTCTTACCACGGGTAATCACGTCGAGATTCGCAACTTGCGTTTTATGTAAAACTTGTGTCAAGTCAGCTTGGCCACTTAGTAATTCAGAAAGACCAGGTTTCACGTCAACATCGAAGTATTTATGCATATAACCACGACGCATATCAGCATCAATCAGTAATACACGTTTATTCCCTTGTGCGAAAATAGTCGCTAAGTTAGTTGAAATAAATGATTTACCGACTTCTGGAGACGGGCCAGCAATCATAATAATATTATTTTTTGCTGAGGTTAAAGCGAAGTGAATGGCTGTACGAATACTACGCAAACTTTCAATCGCAATATCATCACTACTTTTAACTGCCAAAATAGGAATACTCTTTTTCTTTTTCAAGATATTCATACGAGTTTCTTGAATAGGAGAACGAGGTACAGTCGCATAAACTGGTAAATCTAATTCATTTTCAATTTGAGTTGAATCATTAACTCCGCTACGCATCATATTGCGTAATAATGCAATTAATACACCGATAAAACCACCAACAAAAATAGAAAGTATTAGAACAATTAATTTCTTAGGTTTAATAGGTTTAACAGGTTCTACAGCAGTATCAATAATGCGAACATTACCAATCTCACCTGCATTAGCAATTTTAAGCTGTTGATAACTGTTTAGTAACGACGTATAGAGCTCTGTGTTTACTTTTACATCACGATATAGTTGTAAATATAAACGTTGTGTTTCAGGAAGTTGAGTTAAACGATTATTAAGATCAGCAATCTTTTTATTAATCTCTGTAATTTGTGCATCGATTTGACGGATTAATGGATGATCATTGGTATATTTAGCAGAAAGCTCAGCTTGTTTCTGTTGTAGCTCGATTTTAAGCTTTTCTAAATCAATATTTTGCTTAAGTAATAGCTCCGACTCAGCATTTACATCGACTGTTTTATACTTTTCACGAAATTGGTTAAACTTGATCTCAGAATCTTCTAGCTGCTTTCGAAGCTCTGGTAATTGTTTCTCAAGAAAAGCTAAAGTTTGTTTAGATTCTAAAGACTTTCGCTCAATGTTTTGTTGGTGATAAACAGTTAGAACATTATTTAGTACTTGTGTAATGTGCTCAGGATCTTGACCTAGATAATTTAAACCAATAACACCAGTCACTTTACCTTTTTCAGCAACACTATAGATATCATTAAAATTTTTAACGGCTGTTGGTAGAGCGAGTTTAGTTAAAGTATAGCTTTGTTCTTTCAGGTTACCTTGAGCATTAAGTTGTACCTGCCAAAGACCTCTATTTGTATTTAGTATATTTTTTTTGTTTAATTGACCATTAAATACAACTTGATCTTTGTATGTTAAAGTGAATTGATTTGCACCTTTGAACTCTAACTTTAAGGGTTTATCTAAATAATATTCAGGTACTTTAAGTTCTCGTATAATCAAATTATTATTTTGATTACTGTACAGTACAGATTCATGACGATACTCAAGTCTACTCTTATCTTGTGAAATTAACTTGTCGATCAATCCTGATTGGTTATCTTTGACGTTAATATCAAGATTAAGGTTCTGAATGACTTGTCCTAAAACCATTCTAGAACGAAGAATCTCTATTTCTGGATCAGCTGGTGATTTTTGAGATAGACCTCCACTGACTTTAGAAAGGTCACCAAGCAAAGCAGCAGAGGCAGCGCCTTTACTGTCCTCAACTTGTACCATTGCATCTACAGAATAAGTATCTGGCGTTATCCGTAAGTATAGCAAGGCACAAATTAAACTTAAGACCACGCAGCATGCTATGATTTTCCACTGTGCAATCAATGAAAAGAATAACTCTTTTAAATCGATGCTATCTTCGCTAGTTTTAGAGTTTTGGTTCATAAATTTACAACTAATATACAATTATAATTGAGTGCGCCAATCTTGCACATAGCTTTGAATGTTGCGGCAAGTCTGATCAAAAAAAGCTTGGTCATGCTGATAGGGGTCAGGTATATTTTGCCCTTGCCAATGGCCAAGCCTAAAAATTTTACCCTTAGCAAATGGCCAAGTTTGTTCAATATGCTTTTGCTGATTATTGCTCATTACTAAAATCAAATCATTTTGTTTGATCAATTCAGCACTGAGCTGGCGAGCCACGTGTGGTCTCATATCAATATTCAACTGATCCATACAATGAATCGCTTTGTCATCTGCAGTATGACCTACTAGGGCTGAAATACCAGCAGATGAGATATTTAATGTAGGATGTTGGGCCTTTAAAAAGTATTCTGCCATTGGACTGCGGCAAATATTACCTACACAGACTACTAAGATATTTTGTAACTGCATTCTAGTTTTTACCCAATTGATCAAATGTATAGAGTGCACTTGAGAATGGTACAATCTGGTTCATAATACGCTGCCAGCGTGTTAAGCCAGTTGCATCAATATAAACAATATCATTTTTTTGCATTTGGAATTGATTAGATAATGCAAGGTTACCAATACTACTCAAATTGAGCTGATAGATTGTTGATCTTTTTGTTTGTAAATCTGTACGCATGACATAAATACGAGCTGCACTTGCCGAGTATGGATTAACACCTTCACTCTCGCCCAATACATCACTTAGGGTCATTCCCTGATCTCGTAATGGAATTGCTGAACTTTTATTAGACTCACCCATAACATAGAGTTTTTGATTTTGTTTAGTATTTACATAAATTGTATCATTGGGTTGGACTAATAATTTGTGTAGTGAATAACCTTGTTTCTCAAGTGCAACGACATTTAAATTATAAACTTCGCCATTACGAATGAGTTGAATATCAGTATTATCACCAGACTCTTGATTTACACCTCCAGCCATACTTAAGGCTGTATAAATACTAATTGGTTGATCATCTAAAGTGTATTGTCCACTTTTCATAACCTGACCATTAACAAAATAGCGTTTAGCTTGATATGACAACACGCGAACTACAACATCAGGTGTTTTTAAATACTTAGCAAATTGACTTCGTAAATATTTATTGGTCTCAGCCAGTGTTTTCCCTGCAATGTGAACTTGGCCTACAAGTGGTAACTGTACATTTCCTGCAGAATCAATAGGGTATCCAAATGCTTTAATATCAGTAGAGGCACCTTGAATAGGAGGAGTAATTTCAGGATAAGCCCAAAGCTGAATAGATAAAACATCCCCAGCACTTAAGCGGTATTGATAAAAAGGAGTATTAAATAAGGCGCTTATATTTCCTTGTGGACGCAAAGCCTCAGAACTAATCTTTGGAATATTGTTTTGGGTGAGTTGAACAACAGAAACCTCTGCGCCTTGTTCTGTTTTAAAAGTACCTTGTTCAGGTAAGTCGTAAGTTTGTAAGCCTGAGGTGACTGCACATCCTGTAAACGAAAGTGAAATGGCTAAAAATAATAATGTGCTTTGGTGCTTCACATTCAAACCCTTTATTGTTTGTAATCCAATGATACTTTGCATGAAGACATTGGATTGTAGTCTATAATTAACCCAAATCATACTTTATTTGCCAAGCAGTGATTGTATATTTCGAGAAAATTTTGTTTAAAGTCTGCTATATTAACGTAGTAGGTCGTATCCATGATGTTTCTCCATTTAAAATTAAATGGTTAGGTTTTATATATGTTTCAACTTGAGCAACTAAAAATAGCAATTATCGGCTTAGGGTATGTTGGATTACCTTTGGCAGTTGAATTTGGTAAACATAAACCTACAATCGGATTTGATATAAATGAAAATCGGATATTAGAGTTAAAAAACGGATATGACCATACATTAGAAGTGACTTCTGATGAGTTAAAACACGTACAGCATTTGTCGTATACAGCACATATTCAAGACTTACAGAATATAAACTTTTTCATTGTCACTGTGCCAACACCCATTGACGATTTTAAACAACCTGACTTGACCCCTCTCATAAAAGCATCCCAAAGCATTGCTAAAGTTCTAAAAAAAGGCGATATCGTTGTTTATGAGTCAACGGTTTATCCTGGTGCGACAGAAGAGGTTTGTATACCCGAATTAGAAAAACATTCCGGTTTAAATTTTAATAAAGATTTCTTTGTTGGTTATAGTCCAGAACGTATTAATCCTGGTGATAAACAACGACGTGTCACTAATATTTTAAAAATTACCTCAGGTTCGACTCCAGAGGTCACTGACTATGTTGATCAAGTATATAATTTAATTATTGAGGCGGGTACACATAAGGCCCCGAGTATCAAAGTCGCTGAGGCTGCTAAAGTCATTGAAAATACACAAAGAGATGTGAATATCGCTTTAATCAATGAGTTGGCTCTGATTTTTAATAAAATGGGTATCGATACAGAAGATGTACTCAAGGCAGCAGGTACAAAATGGAATTTTTTAAACTTTAGACCTGGTTTAGTTGGTGGTCATTGTATTGGTGTTGATCCGTATTATTTAACGCATAAAGCAGAGTCAATTGGTTTACATCCAGAAATTATTTTGGCAGCTCGTCGCTTAAATGATCGTATGGGTGAATATGTTGCAACCCAATTGATCAAAGAAATGGTAAAGAAACGTATCCAAGTTGTTGGTGCTCGTATATTAATTTTAGGTTTGAGTTTTAAAGAGAACTGCCCAGATATACGAAATACTAAGATTGTAGATATGGTTAAAGCACTAAAAGAATACGATTTAGATCTTGATATCTATGATCCTTGGGTAGATAGTGCTGAGGTTGAAGCAGAGTATGGGTTAGCTCCAATCATGGAATTAAAACAAGGTCGGTATGACGCTATCGTAA
This sequence comes from Acinetobacter sp. 1566109, assembly GCF_000582255.1. Taxonomy (NCBI): domain Bacteria; kingdom Pseudomonadati; phylum Pseudomonadota; class Gammaproteobacteria; order Moraxellales; family Moraxellaceae; genus Acinetobacter; species Acinetobacter sp. 1566109. The sequence goes on from NZ_JEYB01000032.1 coordinate 39,589, forward strand.
TTGCAGTTGCACATGATCAGTTTAAGGTAATGAGTACTGAAGACTTTCATTCTTTAGGTAAAAAAAAGCATGTCCTTTATGATTTAAAGCATGTTCTTAATAAAGTAGATGCAGATTTAAGACTATAGCAATGGTATTGATTGGGAAGTTAAAGAACAAAGTATTTGCCAATTCTGTTTGGATGATGTCTGAAAAACTAATTTCAATTTTTGGTTTAATCTTTGTTACCTCATTTGTTGCAAAGTATATAGGTCCTGAAAACTTTGGAAAGCTAACCTTTGCAAGTTCAATTTTTGCGATCATTCAAACAATTGCAATGTTTGGATCGGAAAATATTATTTTTCAAAAAACATCTAAAAACAAAAAAATAGGTGAATATATAATTGATTCCACAAAAATAATTAGAGATATTCTGTATCTTGGCTTTTCATCACTTACATTGTTTTATATTTATTATGCTACTGATTATCTAACTTTTGTATTTTCACTTGCGACAAGTGTGGCGATTTATTTTGCTGTTCACGATGTATATTTAATATATTTTAATGCAATTTTGCAATCTAAAATAAATGCATATTGTAATATTTTAGCTTTGATTATTTCACTAATTATAAGATATTGTATCGCAAAATTTCAGTTAGCAATAGAGTTATTATGTATTCCGATAATAATGATTACCTTGGTACCTTTTTTTATTAGAAAGTATTTGTATGCACAGAAAAAAGTGAGTGAAAGTGATATTGTAGTAGAAAAATTTAAGCGTTATCGAAAATTTATGTTGGGTGTGGGGCGTAAACTTGCTTTCTACTCACTTTCAGTTGCAATTTTTACAAAAACATCGCAGTTATTTCTAGGTATTAAGTCCCAATATGATTTGGGTATTTATACTGTAGCAATGACATTGGGGAATAGTTTCTATTTTGTTTTGGTTGCAATAATTTCTTCATATTTTACACAAGTTTATGTTGAGAAGGATTTTGAAAAAAGCCAAAATATGGTTGCTAAGCTAAGTTTGGTTATCATTTTAATCTGTCTGTTAGTAATGGTTATTTTTTCTTTAACAGGACATTATATTATTGAATGGTTATATGGTAAGCAATATGCAAGTGTAAATAATATTCTAATATTTACAGTATTTGTTACGTTATTTTCAGGGCTTTCCACAATTGCGGAGAAGTATTTGTTGAAATTTAATGCATATGACTATTTGAAGAAAAAAACACTTTATTTAGTTGTCTTTAATATCATACTAACAGCTTTTTTTGTTCATTTTTGGGGTTTAAATGGTGCAGTTTTTGCCATTTTAACTACAGAAATTATGTCATTTTCTATATTTAATTATTTTTATAAAGATAGAATCATACTCGATGTTCAAAAGAGAATTTTTTTACCTTCCACTTATAGAAAAGAGTACAACTAATGATAATTTTAAGTATAATTGTTCCTATATATAAAGTAGAAGAATATATTGTTGAGTGTATTGAGAGTATATGTAATCAATTGATCAGTGGCGTAGAGATTATTTTGATTAATGATGGTACGCCTGATAGATCTATGGCTTTAGCACGTAATTATATTGCTCAGAAATATCCTCATTTTGAAAAACAATTTGTTTTTATTGATCAAAAAAACCAAGGACAAAGCGTTGCTAGAAATAATGCATTAAAAATAGCAAAGGGTGAGTATGTTGGATTTTTGGATTCAGACGATTATTTATTACCAAACTATTTTTATGAATTAATAAAAGTTATAAATGAGAAAAAAGTAGAAATAATTCATTTTAATGCTAAACAATATGATACAGATAAAGGTTATGTTGAGAATATTTGTTTTGTTACACATAGTAAAATTTCAATAAATGATGAATCCTATAGAGAAAAGTTGTTTTTACAGTCTTATTGGTATCCTTGGTTAAGAGTTATCAAAAAAGACATTCTAAGTAAATTTGCTTTTGATATTAATGTGTATATGGAAGATAAGCTGTATTTTCCAAAAATTTATTACTTTGCAAATGGTCTAGAAATTTTTGAATTGCAAAAAGAACTTATTTGCTACAGACATAGAGAGGGTAGTTCAATTAGAAGTGGGTATCCAGCACCTCTTCTAAATGGAATTGACTTAGGGATAAAGAAATTTATACCAACAAATAAATATCCTCTTTATTCTATTATTTATAATCAATTTTTATCTCAAAAAATATCAATAATGATAGATAGAGGGCAAAGTTTGTCTACAGTCTATTCATTTGTTATTAGTGAGGAGGCAAATATTAAGCTAAATTATAGAGTTAGTTATAAGATTTTTTTGTTAAAGTATTTTCCTTTTATCTATCTAGTGTTATTAAAGTTAAAAAAGAAATGGGTGTGAAAGAATATGGATATGGTTTTTAAAAATAATAAAATAATAGCAACTGTAATTTTTTTAACATTTAATATTGTTTGTATTTTATTTTACTTTTTTGGAATTTTTAATGACTTAAGTGATAGCTTCTATCATAAGTTTTGTGAATTTTTATATATATTAAACTTTGCCCTAATCCCCTTTTTGTTTTATATTTATAGGGTGAAAATATTTTCTCCTCAAGGCTTGTTTTATATATCAAGTTGTTTGTTTGCTTTAGGTAGAGTTTTTTTAAGTTTTTTTGGTTTATATCGAGATTACTATGAATTGTATTGGGGGATTAGGGCA